>JAUSGO010000015.1 GCA_030649025.1 bacterium
GCCGATACTTTCCGCAGTAACATTCCCAGTCTTTGGTGGGACCGAAAATCCGCTCGTCAAAAAGCCCGTCTTTTTCGGGACGCTGGGTGCGGTAGTTGATGGTTTCGGGTTTTTGAACCTCACCATGAGACCATGCAAGAATCTCATCGGGTGAAGCGATCTTAAGACGTATCGCTTCGAAATCCGCTACTTTGGTGATGGTGAAAGCGGGGATAGGCATAGTAAAAAATTCAAAATGCAAAAATCAAAATGTAAAATTTATGAAATCGCGGTTTCAATTATCTCGGTGTCTTTTTCCAGCGGCACTTCTTTCTTACCGATCAAATCAACAGAAATTCCAAGGGCTTTGAGTTCGTTTACCAACACGAAAAAGGAAGCGGGAACATTCGGAGCGTGGATCTCTTCTCCGCGAATAATGGAGTCGTAGGCATTCGCGCGCCCCACCACATCGTCGGATTTTATCGTGAGCATTTCTTGCAGAGTGTAGGATGCTCCGTATCCTTCAAGCGCCCATACCTCCATCTCGCCAAATCGTTGTCCGCCAAACTGCGCCTTGCCGCCAAGCGGTTGCTGGGTAATGAGCGAATAGGGGCCGGTTGAGCGCATGTGTATCTTATCTTCAACAAGGTGACCCAATTTCATGACGTAGATGATGCCTACCGCAACTTTTTGGTCAAAGGAATCTCCCGTCATGCCGTCATAAAGCTTCACTTTCCCGTCTTCCGGAAGTCCGGCCCTTTTAAGCTCTTCTTTGATTTCCCTTTCTTCCACACCGGCAAGCGCCGGAGATATCGCGCGATACCCCAGGGTACCGGCCGCCCATCCCAAGTGCGTCTCCAAAATCTGGCCGATGTTCATGCGCGATGCGACGCCCAAGGGATTCAAAATAACATCCACGGGCCTGCCGTCCTCAAGATACGGCATATCTTCCTCGGGCAGAACGCGCGAGATCACGCCTTTGTTGCCGTGTCTCCCGGCCAATTTGTCACCAACGGAAATCTTGCGCAACTGCGCAATCTCCACCTGGATGGTTTTAATGACGCCCGAGGGCAGCTTATCGCCACGGTCCCGAGAAAAATACTTGATACCGATAACTCGCCCTCGTTTACCGTGGGGGAGCGTAAGAGACGTGTCTTTCACATCCCGCGCTTTCTCGCCGAATATCGCGCGCAAAAGACGCTCCTCCGGCGTAAGGTCCACCTCGCCCTTTGGGGAAATCTTGCCTACCAGAATATCGCCTGCGCGAACCTCTGCTCCTATCCGTATAACGCCTTCTTCGTCAAGATCCTTTAATTTCTCTTCGCCGACATTCGGAATATCGGGGGTAGTAACTTCCGGACCAAGCTTCGTGTCACGGACATCGCATGAATAATCCTCAATGTGAATGGAAGTGAACCGATCATCCTTCACGAGGCGTTGAGAAAGAATAATGGCATCTTCGAAATTCCATCCTCTCCACGGCATGAATGCCACGAGCAAATTCTGTCCTAGCGCCAGATCTCCGTCCTCGGTTGATGCGCCATCGGCGAGAACGTCTCCCTTCTTAACCTTAGTTCCCGGCACAACCCGCGGCCGCTGGGTGATACAGGTATACTGGTTTGAACGCGTGAATGTGTGCAGAGGATAGACGTGGGAATCTCCTTTTTTCAATTCCTGCACTCTGCGCCGGGAAGAAGTTTGCGCTTCAGATTTATGGGAAAGCCGTATGGTGATGTGAGAAGCATCGGACTCGATGACCTCGCCGTCTTCTTCGGCGATCACCATCTGGCCCGAATCAAGCGCCGCCTTCCGCTCAACCCCTGTTGAGACTAATGGCGCTTGCGGCTTGATGCAGGAAACCGCCTGACGTTGCATGTTTGATCCCATCAAGGCTCTATTCGCATCGTCATGCTCCAAGAAAGGAATGAGGCTGGTCGCTATTGAAATGGACTGCTGGGGAGAAACGTCCATGAGCGTTACTTTTTCGGCCTCAATTTCGCTCGGTTCTCCGTGAACCCGGGCTTCTATCATCTCGGTGGTAAATGCGAGATTGTCGGCAAGGGGAACGCCGCCATGAGCGATTACGTGTGTTTGTTCCTCGGCAGCGTCAAAAAGCTGTATTACGTCAGTAGCCTTTTTATTTTTCACGATGCGATAGGGTGTCTCGATAAAGCCGTAATCGTTGACCCTCGCATAGGTGGAAAGATGCCCGACCAAGCCGATGTTAGGTCCCTCGGGCGTCTCGATGGGACAGATCCTCCCGTAGTGGCTCGGGTGTACGTCGCGAACTTCAAATCCAGCGCGCTCACGCGTCAGCCCTCCCGGTCCCATTGCCGAGATCCGGCGCTTATGCTCAAGTTCGGCCAAGGGGTTTACCTGGTCCATGAACTGTGAAAGCTGGCTTGACATGAAGAACTCCTTCAGGGTCGCCATGAAAGGCCGCGCGTTTATGAGTTGAGACGGGGTAAGGGTGGTAATATCGAGCGTCGACATGCGATCGCGGATGATGCGCTCCATGCGCGCCAACCCCACACGAAGCCGGTTTTGCAGAAGTTCCCCAACCGCACGCACCCTTCGATTGCCCAAATGGTCGATGTCGTCCCCGGAGGCATCCGGGTCGTTATTGAGCTCAATGATGTGCAGAAGAATACGCGCAAGATCATCCAAAGCTAAAACGCGGTTTTTCTTGGTAAGCTCGGGCATGGCTACCCCAAGTTTCTTATTCATTTTGAACCGCCCGACCTTGCCAAGGTCATACCGTTCAAAATTGAAAAACATGCCTTCAATAAGGCCTCGCGCATTATCAACGGTGGCAAGATCTCCCGGACGAATGCGCTTGTAAACTTCAAGAAGCCCTTCATCGGAGGTGTGTGCCGAGTCTTTCTTGAGCGTCTGTTCCAAATACCGTTCGCTGGCTGCATCCAAATCCTTAAAGCGCGCACGGATCTGGTCATCCGTCCCCAGGCCAAACGCCCGAAGAAGGGTTGTAACGGGCATCTTGCGCTTACGATCCACCTTTACGGAAATAATCCCGTCAATGTCGGTATCAAATTCGAGCCACGCACCGCGGTTAGGAATGATCTTTGCCCCGTGCGTCTTGCGCCCGCGGATGCGCTCTTCCGTAAAAAACACTCCCGGAGAACGGATAAGCTGAGAAACCACAACGCGTTCCACGCCGTTTACAATAAATGTTCCGCGAGGGGTCATGAGCGGAAAATCTCCCATGAAAATTTCCTGCTCCTTCATCTCCCCCGTTTGATTGTTAGCAAGTCGCATGCGCGCGCGCAGAGGCGCTTCGTACGAAAGATTGTAGTGCTTGGCGCTTTTCTCGTCGTACTTGGGTTCATCCAGATAATAATCCGAAAAGATCAATTCCAGGCTTTTGCCGGTGTAATCTTTCACCGGAGAGACCTCGTCGAAAAGTTCCTGCAGTCCGCGTTCCAGAAACCAGCGATACGAATCAATCTGCAGCTCAACGAGATGCGGAGGTTCGATTACGGGCGCGCGATATTTTGAAAAATATTTGTAGGGAAGAGGCATGCCAATGTGATCTAAATTTTAAGCCGAGTCCAATGCGAGGCATAAAAATTTAGCCATCACATTGAGTACCCCGCCCTCTAAGCTGCCGGGATAGCCTTGGAAGTTCTTCCCGCTTCCTCACCAAGCCAGCCATTGCCTACACATATCTATCCGCATAGAGGGCGGGGTTTCGTTTTGTAGCCCCGCCTTGGCGGGGACAAAACATCAAAAAAAGCACCCTATGACACACGATGGTTTTAGGGTCTGTGGAAAACTTATTTCAGGAATTGCGACGGAAAGGTAGCCAAGGGGAAATAGCTACTTTTTAGCTTAAATATACAAAAAAGAGGGACTCCGGCGCCAAACGCGCGGATAATTTTACATTCTGAAATTCTTCAAGAGTTTAGTATACAGGGTGAGAAAAAGTTGTCAAGTGGGGGCCTTGCCGTGCTTGTTCGGAAAAACAAAAGCACTCTCTTAATTTCCACTTGAATTGATATCGAATCTCTTCGCTTAGGCGATGATGATACCCCGATCCTTTTCCGTTTCTCGTCCTATGCCAAGAAGAATTCCCAGTCCCAGGAAGGTGGCAAGCATGTGCGATCCGCCGTACGAGACAAAAGGAAGGGATATTCCGACAACTGGAAACGCTCCCAGATTCATGCCGACATTCACGAAAAAATGAATGGCGAGAAGCCACGCATATCCGAACGCGAATATGCGTCCGAAATTATGGCCGGCGCGAATACCGATCGAGATGGCGCGGTACCACAAAAGACCAAAAAACATAAAAAGCGCGAGCACCCGTACAAGACCTCCTTCTTCGGCAATCGCAGCAAACATAAAGTCCGTGGGAGCTGCCGGCAAAAACCTTCGCGCGCTTTGCGAGCCTTCTCCCAGACTTTTTCCGAAAAATCCTCCTGACCCGACAGCCGCTTTTGCCTGCAGAACGTTATAACCGCTGCCTTGCGCTTCGCGCTGGGAATCCAAAAAAGCCGTGATACGATCGCGCTGGTAGGACTTCAAGCCGTATGCCCACAAAAGACCCAGAGCCAGCACCGCGCCTAGGCACAGCATGGCCACCCACCGGGCGCGGATTCCCGTAAAAAGAACGACGCCCAGCCACAAACCGATGACCACCAGGGCACTGCCCGCGTCGGGCTGAGCAACAATCAGCAAGACAAGTAGAAGGGTGTATAGCAGTGATATGCCGATATGGCGGATGGTGTACAGATCCCGGTGCCGATCGGAAAAAAATTTTGCAAGGAGAATAAGAAGGGCGATTTTAACGAACTCGACCGGGGCTATCCTAAATAGACCAATGTGATACCAGGCCCTGGTGCCATGGACGGTCTCTCCGAATAAAAAAATCCCTCCAAGAGCCGCCAAAGATAACGCATATCCAAGAAGTGCGACATTGCCGTGTTTTTGAAAAATACGGACATTAAAGTGCGAGACGAGAAGTGCAATGCCTATGCCCGCAGTTCCATAAAATAATTGCTTCCAAAAAAGCGCAGCAGGGATCGCCTGATTTTTACCCAGCGCCCACAAAGAAGGGAGGGAGAAGCCAACAAGCGCGATGCATGAGCCAAGCAAGACCCAGTCAACCCCCACACCTATAGTGCGTATGCGGGACATATATGCGTGTACTACAAGTTATGTTTCTACGAAAATTCTTATCTTGCCACAGGTGCTGTTCGCGGCGCTCCGCGCCGTCAACCCCCACGACTCATTCTCGGTTCATGCCGCGAAAGCGGCATGCTGATGGGTATGAAGAATCAGATTTACGCATAGACGAATGCTTCTCTTAAAGCAAGTCCTTACCTCTGTCTACCGAGAATGAGTGTGGGGGTCAACACGCTATAGGTGTGGGGGTCAATGCGTTTGAGATGCGAAACAATGGCCTTCGACATTGCGCTATCATATCACGGCAAACATAGAATATCTAATATCAAATTCCTAATAAAGCTTAATCGGCGGCTTTAAGGCCGCCGATGTATTTCATTTGATATTTGACATTAGGTATTAGATATTTTTGTTATTGTCTCGGCACTATCTCATACCACAGCGGAACGCGCTGTTTCACTTGCACGGTATTTTTGTAGACGCAGGCATGCCCTTCGTTATCCAGTATTGTTACTCCGATTCCGAATAATTCCTCGTTGGGATAGGTATGCTTCACGCCGCTCGAGGTATAATCTCCACGATTCGAAACCGAACGGTTTGCGCCGACCGGGCACAGCGCCGTGTCGGTTGAAGTGCAGTACACCGGCCAGCCCCCGGCGGAATACGCAGAAGGAGGAGCCAGCGTGGGAGTGGTCCCGGTACTCGATTGCAATGCGGAAGGACTGCACGCATTCACATCCGATCCGGTATCGCAGAACCTGAACGTCCAGGTATTAACCTCGGATGCGGGATAGTACAGCGCGCGCGGAAAGGGACTTGAAGCATCGTCGTTATATAGTGAGGCAGTAGCACTAAACCTTGTATTTACGCCGGCACGAACCGTCACCGGGGTCAGGGTGACGTCGCCAATATAGTGGTCTTGCATGAACGACGGACAATTCGGCGCAGTGCAACTCCAGTTTTGCGACCACTGCGGTCCTGGCGCCCCGCCCCACGCATCGGCATCTCTAACTTTTACGCGATAATAGTAGCGCTGATTGTATGTCAACGTCCCGGACATGCAGGAGGCCGCACTCCCCCATGAACAGGTTTTTGTGGAGCCCGTCTTGGCGCCGCTTATACAACCGGTCACCCCGCCCGGCAAGGCGCCGCAAGTTGTTGCGTTCCCGCACGTGTCTACACCGGCAAAGCTCGCATCGTCCGCGTTAAATCCGGCCGCTGCGGGAAAATTCGGATCGGAAGATATCTGGACGCAATAATGCGACTGCGAATCGAAAGCGTAGGTGGGAGCTGTCTGGCCTGCAGCGCAGTCCGACCAATTCGGCGCATCTGGATCACAGAAATCCCATCTGACATTTCCTCCTACGCCCGGAGTTACAGAACCCGATCCTCCGCCGCTCGAACACCAGGAGGTGATCGTAGAAGTTGCGGAATTTGCTAAAACCGAAGGCACGCAATCGGGAGAGGGTGCTGAGACAATATTGGAAGTAACGGACACTGCACCGCACGCAGGGCCGACAAGACGATAAGAATACGACTGGCCGCTGGAAGCACGGGCCGCAAGGCCGCTGCCCGTTCCGACTCCGCATGCGCTTCCATCTTCATCCACGCAGGTTATGACGCCCGAAGCTATGGGATAGCTTTTTTCAATGCTTGCGAAATTATCCACCGAACGCTGAAGCGTGACGGGGTTTACTGGGGGATAACTCCACGCAAGGGAGATCGTGCGTTTGGGTGGCGTAGCGACAGAGCAGGTTGGAGGGCCAAACAGGCTTAAGACCGGCGCGCCGCCTCCGCCGCCCAGAATATCAAATTCTGCGGTATGGTCTTTTTGTATGATGGTGCTGGCAGTCGTTCTCCCGCGCACCGTGAGCGTATAAGAGACTCCGCATATGCCGTTGGCAAGAACTTGAAATGTTCCACTTCCCGGTGTTGCAGGAAGCGTGAAAAGCGGATTTGTGGCAGGAACGAACGAAGAACCGGCAGGTATGATGGAAACACCGTCAAAGGCAAGGCCTTTGGTGAACCCGTTTACTCCGGAAGAATTTACGGTATAGGAGATCGTTTGCATGTAGTTGGCCGTCTGAAAGGCCGGCAGGATCTCAAAGTCAAAATTCCATACCTTAAACGTCCGAGAGCTTGAGTCAACAGTGGCCGACCCCGGAATACTTGCACGCACAAAAAGCTGGTAATCCGCCGCGACAGACGACGGGTCTGGCGTGATCTGAAAAGTCCTTACACAATTCTGATTCGGCGCAGTGAAGTTGCATTGCGCTCCACCCGGCCAGGATGTGGGAATGAAAATCCCAAACGCAACCGCCGAAAGATCCACGACCCCGGTAAAACCATTCGTTCCGTTATTCAGCGTTACGGAAAATGTTGCAGGCTGGCCCGGAAGCACCGCGCAATTATCGGCGATGGTTGGGGCATCCGGCCCCACGCATGTTATCGCCGAAATCGTGAAGGGGTCATAAAAATTGAGCGTATAAAGGATCTCGCTCCCGAGCCCCATAGCGCAGGTTGCACTCGGCGGCGAAGATGCGGACGAGCAGACAGGGCCCGCGCCTCCACTCGCAAGAGAAGCCACGCCGCTTGCCTGTTTCAACCATGTCTGTTTTCCGGGAGCCGATTCGGGTCCGGGCCCGGAAAAGGAAATCGTATAATTCGAGTTGACGCAGAGACCGGACCCCGGCAGAGTGGTCCATGCGCTTCGGGAAATAGCCGTGTCGCATACCCGGGGCCCGCTTGGAGGTTCTAGGGCGCAATTTGCATAGCACGCTCCACCGATGAAACAACCATCCACCACGTTCAAATTGACCGTATTCGACGTGCTGTACTTAGGACCCGAATGCGTACCTGACACTTGCACATGGATATACCGCGCGTAGTTTCCTATTTCAGCCACCGTATAAGTTTTATTTTGAGTAACGGGCGTGTTGCCGGCAAAAATATCGTTCTCGGTAACAGGACCCGTTGTGTGCCAATACGCGGGATTCCCGGAGGGATTTGATGTTCCCGTCCAGGTGATTGTCTGTCCCACGCATGCGGTATTCCCAACCGCGTTATTACTAAGTGAACTGGAATAGCAAATCGCGCCCGGATATGCGCCGGAGCACTCTTCGCTTGCTAGGCATACCCGGTCCGTGATGTTCACCGTTTCAATATCGAGCGGCCAAAGTGCAGCACCCGATGGCACACTCGTTCCGCGCAGTTCAAATTCATAATTTGAATCCGGGGAAGTAGATAGCGCCGAGATGGTACTGCCTGTGGGTTGCGGATTTACCGTAGGATCATTGGTATCACTGGTTACAGAGGTCCACGATCCACCGTTTTTTCTCCTGAAGATCTCTCGCTTCGCGCAGTTTGTGGAGTTCCATGTAAGAGTGGTGCTTCCTGCCTGGCCGGGACATGTGTACAGCGGGCCTGCTCCGCCAGGTGCGAGCGAAATAGTGCCGGCGCAGATAAGCGGAGAGCAGGCAGCGGTATAGGTGACGATATTTGACCAGCGGGAAACATCCGTATCGGCGGCATAGGCGACACACTGATTTTCCCACTGCATACACGGTCCAAAGTCACCATACATATACGAGACGCAAATATTCTCATATTCCGTGCAAGCGCCACCAGCGGTGATATTCCGGGAATCAGGTCCCACGCCATCATAATATCCTTTTACTTTGAATTGGTAAGAAACCCCCGGCTTAAGGCCAAGTACTATCGCCGTCACCGGCTCTCCTACATTGGAGTTTAGCGTAGGGCGATCTTGGATCGAACTGGTTCCTGCCGCAACATCGGTGATCTTAATTTGATAACGGTTTGTCCCGCGATTATCCCAGGTAAGCGTCACGTTTGCCGTCATGGGACTCCCGGCGATACAGACATGGCTTGGAGGATTTTGCAGCGTGGGGGCGGGAATCGCCGCAAAACGGCGGCAGGCAACATAGACTGCGTCCACCCCGGCATCGTCGCCCATCTGAAAATATATGGCGCTTGGCATAAGGTACGGATGAGTGGCATCATTGGCAACAACCCTGTTGAAGTTTTTTAGGTCTCCTACGCCGTAGTCGCGTTCAGAGCATGTCCCGTCATTGGGGGCGCCCCACCCCGATTGTGGCGTCGTGCGGAGATTCGTAGCAGGGTTTACCGACTGATATCCCTGGTAATAACATTCGTTCCCGGGATTACTATCATTACCGCATCTATCCCCCGCTCCGCCGCCGCCCGTGTCTCCCGACCATGACCAGCCGACGAGCACCTGGTCGTCGGGACAATATCCTGATGATGAGCCAGATAACTGGGTGTTGCAAGAGTTTTGTCCGTTCTTCCATCCCGAACAGTTATCGGTGGAGCCATCAACGTTCATTTCACAGGTCTGCACATACATCCAGCTTCCGTGGTCATCCGACCCGTAGCCGATCTCCGTAAGCACTTTTCCTACCCCAACGTTTTCTACACTCCCGGCACTTTGCGCAAGCGCACTTGTTGGCACCACTGCAATCCAAAAGAAAGCCAATGCCGTAAAACCCGCCGCAAGGGCAGTTCGGCATGCGAAAATATTTCTTGCCTCGTTATTGCGGTTTGTTGAGTATGGCTGCGCCATATACGTAGTAAGAGAGCTGTACGTTAACGCCTTGGGGCATATCGGTAAGAACGATTTTCACGCCGTCCTCGTTCCGCACGGCTTCTGCCACAAAAATCCCCTCTTCGTCGGTGGAACGAATGATATTCCACGAACGGCTCTTGAGATATTCTGAAAAATAATTTATGTTTTTTTTGAAAGAATCCCGGGAGTAGTATTCCACAAAAAGATAGGTGTAGTGTTCGGCGGCAAAATCCTGGCGATAGCTTTGGGTAAAAATAACATCATTCTCAACTACAAGATCATTCGGGAAGCTGGCGGGCAGGGCGCCCGATTCTGAAAACACAGCTTCCGGCACGGGTGGTCGATCGGCCTCTACAACAAGCTTCCCCGATTCGGAAACCCCATAAACCGGCCTCTCTTGCGATCGGGTAAGATTTGTGCTTTCCGGATACACTGTCTGTCCCTGCTTCGTTGCGCGATACAACAAAAGGCCAGCTCCAATGAACAGCGAAGCGATTGCCAACAAAACAAGGATTTTTTTAATTTGTTCGGAGTTTCTCATATATGGAGTGTGGGCGCTTGACAAATTTACAGTTATTATGGTAGTATGAGTTCTTGGCTACACATCGAGCAAAATCCGCTGTATAGTCAAAATCTTTGACAAGGAGATACTATCATGAAATCAAGGTTTTCGCTTGTGGTTTTCACGTTTTTGTCTGTTGTTTTGTTCACCTCGGATGTCGCTTTCGCCCAAACCAACGACCATGCCCAGAACAACGCGGCGGTTTTGGTGACCGGAACGTTCCGAAGTGACTTTGCTCCCAAATTCGGCGGAAGCGACCTTCAGTCGTTCTCCCTGAAAACGGGCATCAACCCGGGCGGCGAAATTGTTTTTAAGCCGAGAAGTAGGGTTTCTTTCGGTGCCGGTTTCTCGACCTTGAAGTTCGAAAGACAAAGTGTGCACCATGTTGTGCTCCGTGATGCCTTCCAGTATCTCGACGCAGAAGGCAACCTGGTACTGGTAGAAATGCCTGGCGTCGAGCTTGCGTCGACCGACCGCACAGCGCGGGTAAGCGACATGAAAAAGCTTACCGGGACGCTCTACTACAACTTCGGAAAGGACGACAGCCGCGTTCGGCCGTTCTTGGGGTTCCGCGGCGGCGTGGGACTGGCGAAGATCGTCCAAAACTATCAGACGTACCTCCACCCGGAGTTTGCCAGGTTGCGCCCGGACTTTCAGTTCGATCTCCCATCCGTCACAACGGATGTGAAAACATTCCTTTTGGGAGGCATCGGTGGGGTTAACTTCTACCCCACGAAGCACCTTGTGATACGAACCGCCGCCGGGTACCTGAATGGCGGCTTTGCGGAGGCGGGCATCGGGTTCACCTTCTGAAACCGAAACATCAACGAACATTCCATCCATGCGGAGGGCTCACCCCTCCGCTTTATTATTGCATACAAGTCCAAATTTCAAAATCCAAATATCAAATCAATGTCAAAGCTCAAAGCCCAAATTATTTCTTTTTATAAATGGAAGAAAATATAAGTGATAACTCGTGCGCTTCTTGCCAAAGCTTCCTGCATGCGTCCTTCTCCTTCTGATCTGCCTCCGCGATCATGCGGAGCCAATGCATCGTCTCCTTTGACTCCTTCTTGCAAAGGCCGATTTTGTGCCGAAAGTCTTTTTTGGATTCCGCGCCATCAGCTTCCATGTAGTTCGCCCCAACGCTTGTTCCGGATCGTACAAGCTGGCTTATGAGCGGGCGAATGATCGGGGTCTCGGGCAGGGTACCAGCAAAGCGAATGATGAGTTCTCCGAATTTTGCTGTACGTTCACCAAGATCGAACTTCTTTTTGTCATTTGGATTTTGGATTTGATTTGACATTTGAGCTTTGAAATTTGAAATTTGCATGCCTATTAGTATCTTACTCCCCAATGCAGGCCTTCGGCGGTAGTTCCGGTCCGCGTATCCGGTCCCGTGATCGTATACCGTCCGGGAATTGGGGTGGTGGGGAATGCAACACTACCATTCCCGTTTCCCGACGATGTGCCGCCGGTCGTTCCCGGCGGAGTGCCTATGAACGGACCTCCATTGACGGTGGCCCGCACCCGTATGCGCGTATTGATCAGTTGCCAGTTGTATTGGAGGTTCCCCCTGTCAGGCGCTGCGCACCCGGTAGCCGGCATGCCCTGCTTTGCTTCTTTTTTTGAAACGGTGAGCGATGTATCGTTGCACTTATTCACCCAATTTAACATTGCCGCATTGTTGTAGGGCGGGAAATAGGGCGGGGTAAGATTTACTGCGGGGAACACAATATCATGATTTGGGGCACTGGAACCTGACTGCTTGAGCGGGTCCGCAACATACCCCGCACTTCCCGCCGGAATGCTAAACCCCGTGCAAGGCGATGCCCCGCAATTTTCTGTCGCAAGTCCCGTAGGATATGTCCATGTCGCCGTGGGACGCGTGGCCATAGGTTCAATGACCGCAACACCGCCGGATTTGGCGCCATTATTTACGACGGGTTTGATGGCAAGTATCCCGGCATAAACTTTAATACCTCCTGCTGGGAGAAATGAAGGGGATGACGGCACGTTATTTACCGCAATGCCCAGCTTCCAGCAGCCAATGGCATTTTGGTTAAGCACCGGCCCTGCATCGCCAAAGACAAAAAGCGAACCGCTGTAATTACCGCTGCTGTTGGTGAGTATCGTGGTGTTATAGGGCGCGAGAGTCGTAAGACCGGCACAGTCGTCAACATTGCCTTCGGCAGTACCCCCGGGGCCGGATTTTTGTATGGTTGTAAGAACATACGCCCGCGGCGTGCCGCCGGTAAGCGTTACGGAGGGCGAGCTTTGATAAAGCTTTGATGGCGATGGCACAGTTAATGAGATGGCCGGTGTCGGCGCAGTTTGCGAATAAATATATACGGGTTGCGTGACATGGTGCAGAATAGGAACGCTCAACCGCACCGGAAGTCCGTATGAGCCGCCAACGCCGAAGTTCTCTCCCGCGCCGCCGGAGAATGCCGTGCAGTTTCCTGGAGAAATGGATGAAAGGGACACACATATGAACGTTCCGGGATTCCCAACAACGGTAATTTCTCCTGCAGCACCCGTGTAAGGAACATTATCAAGCGTAAGCGTGCCGGCTCCAGCATATACATATCCCCCGGGACCGGTAAGGCTCCACGACACGACGCTTCCCAACTGCACCTGCACCGACACCGTGCCTACGTGGTAATGGACAGTTGAAAAACTTGCCGTACCGCGGGAAATAGGTCCGGCAGAATTACAAGTTAAAGAGTGCGTCACCGAGTACGTTGGCGTAATGCCGAAGTAAGAATCGAGCGAATACGTGCTTGACGCATCCGGCGTACTCCCTCCTGCACTGACCGGCACGGGACCACATGTTGTCGCCCCGGTTCCGGAACATGAGCCGCGGAGGTTTCGGGCCGTCCAAGGAAATGTGGCGCTTCCGGCAAACCCATCAAAGGCCACCGAGATGTCTGCCGTCTCCTGCGTTTCCACGCATGCGGAAAGACAGTTGTATAGCCCGTAGGTGCATGCCTGTCCATCGGCATTGCAATTGGTATTGTACGGGGAAAGATTTGACGGCGGTGTAGCGCTGCATGTTGCACTGGTACAGCTGTTGCTGGAATCGCACCCGGATGTTCCGGAGGTGCGGGCTGTAAGACAGCCAGCCGTTCCATACGCACAAGTACTTTCACAAGAACTATACTTATAACATGCCGTGCCGTAGCAGGCCGGATTGGGGAACAGAGGGAGTAACGGACCCGAACATACTCCGCAAGAATTACGGGTTCCGGAACATGTAGATGCGCTGTCCGTGCACGCATTGCAATTACAAAAATTCCCATTAAGTGGGGAATAGCAATCAACACAGTTCGAACAGGTTTCCGAGCCGTTGCAGGTGCCATCCCCGCAAACCGGCGGCGGCACGCACACTCCCCCGCTGCATATCATTCCCGTGAGCGTACAGTTGGTTGAGCTTTGGCACGGACCTCCATCACAGGAATATCCGCCACAGTTGGTGTCGGTATTGCACGATGTTATGGTGGGCATGCCTATACACGCGCAGGACAAATCATAAGTTCCGCATCCGCAAGAAACGCAACCGCAAGGCTGGCCGAAGACGGGGCAGAATTGGGCTGATAGCGATGCGGGAAAGATGAACGAAGCCGAGACGGTCAACATCAGGAACAACAGAGCCTTCAAAAAAAAACGAGCGCCAAAATTTCCCGGCGGGATAAAATTTTCTGGTGGGAAATTATTTTCTGGCATGGCGGAAGTCATTTCATGCTACTGCTTTGCGTACGAAATAGCGATACGCACGGCCGGAGGAAAGTTTTTGGCAAGGCCTGCCGCAGCCGCTTCAGAAATGTCCGCCGGCACCACAGGCCGCTCTTCCGTAATGGTCACCGAGACGGACTCTTGGTCACTGGATCCTTGGAGAAAAACGGTGTTTCCATTTACCTGATTCTGAAAATCTTTCCTATAACCGTTGTCTTTAAGATAATCTCCGTAGCGCCTGACGGCTTCGTCTTTTGACCAGGGCGACTTGAACGCGACGACGTAACCTGCGGTTTTTGCGAGATAGTCGAGTGACCCTGTGCTTTGCGTAAGTTCAAACCCCGGCTCGCTTTTTTCAAGCGGAAGTTCTGCCGGAAACTGGCTGGGAAGCTTATCTTCTCGTGTCTCAAGCACTGCGGGTCGCAGAACCGGTATTCCTGGTTTTTCCCGTTCGGGAAGCGCGAGCGCGATAACAATGACAAGAACTACCACCCATCCCGCGATGGCAATAAGCGGAAGCTTTGCCTTAAGCGCACCTTGACCAGGATGGTCTTTTTGAAGAAGATTGATATCCATAAACAACATCTATACTACCCAGTATAGGCTTTCTGGCTCGTGACACAACACCATGTGTGGATAGGATGACTGGGGTAGGCAAATAAAGGAAAATATGGGATAATCAAACCCTATGGGCTCTTCCGAGATATTCAAAAAAATACTGCTCGTGGCAGGGGACCTTGTCGTATTTTGCCTTGCGTTACTTGCCGCCATGGCAATTCGCCACCAGGGACGCATGGGAGACCCGGAGCTCTATTACATTCACTTTATCCCCTTCGGCGGGCTTTTTTTCATCTGGCTCATTGTCTTCTATATCTATAGCCTCTACGACCTGCGGTACTGGGACAGCTCCGTTTCATTTTTAAATCTTGCGGCGCACGCGTTTACGCTCAACACGCTCATTGCCATCGCGTTCTTTTACTTCAATCCGTACGTTTCCATCGCGCCGCGCACCGTTCTTTTTGTCGATATTGCCCTTTCCGGCCTGCTTTTCTGCGCCTGGCGTTTTCTTTTTAACCGGGCGCTCGCAAAAAAACTCATGCAGGACATCGCTCTTGCAGGAGCCTCTCAGGCGCATATTGAACTTGCCAGGGAATTTGCAAAAAAGCCCGCATGGGGATACCGCGTTTCCTGCTTCGTGACCGATGAGACATATATCCTGCCGCAAGACCTTGCCCATATTCCCGTCCTTTCGGTTCAGATGTTTGAAAAAGAAATGCAGCATGCCGAGCGCCAACCAGGCGGGCCGCCAACAGAAGGCGGGTTGCGCATTGCCCGGGTAATCTTTAGCGAGCGCCCGGACCGCACGACGCAACACGCGCTCTCGTTTTTCTCGCTTCTTTCTCGCCACGTCACATTTCAAGCGCTACCCACGTTCATTGAACGGGTCTTTCATAAAGTTCCTCTTTCGGAAGTTTCTGAATCGTGGTTCCTGGAAAACCTAAGCGAGGGAGAGAAACAGTTCTATGAACAGCTCAAGCGCGCCTTTGATATCGCGGGGGCTATTGTGCTTGGTGTTTTTACCTTGCCGCTCATGGCGCTTGTCGCTTTGGGCATTAAACTGGAAGACGGGCGGCGAGTGCTGTACACGCATACACGCCTGGGAAGAGGCGGAAGCATGTTCCGGCTTCTCAAATTCCAGAGCATGATAGAACATGCGGAGGCGGGCGGACCCCAGTGGACGCGCGAGAACGACCCGAGAGTGACCATGTTCGGTTCGTTCCTGCGCAGTACGCGCCTGGACGAATTGCCGCAACTTTGGAACGTGCTTTTAGGAGATCTTTCATTCATCGGGCCCCGGCCCGAGCGGCCCGAGTTCGTAGAAAAACTTGAAAAAGACATCCCATTCTATAATTTGCGGCATTTGGTACGGCCCGGCCTTTCCGGGTGGGCGCAGATAAATAACCCTCTGCAGAGCGTGGAGGAGAGTTATGAAAAACTGGAATACGATCTTTTTTACATCAAAAACAGATCGTTCTTCCTCGATGTTGCAATTGCATTGAAAACGTTGAGCATCATTCTTCGCAGGAAGGGGCGATAAGCTCCGGGGGAGCTTATCGCGGGCAACTTACCTTGTCTCTTACAAATAGGGAGTTGCCCAGGAACGATGAGATAATAATTGACCAATCCATTAACTCCATCATACTATCTCAATATGTCTAACGAAGGCGTAAGCGTCATCATTCCTGCCTATAACGAACAGGGCGCGATCACCGACACGCTCAAGCGCGTCTATGCTGTTTTCCGCGGCTTAGACCGTCCGTTCGAAGTCATTGTGGTTGATGACGGTTCGTCGGATGAAACGGGAGCGCTGGCAAAAAACGCAGGCGCTATAGTTATCACAAACCCCCTCAATGGAGGCTATGGCCTGTCCCTGCGCCGAGGGATTTTGGAAGCCCACTACGGCATTATTGCCATCACCGACGCGGACGGAACATATCCGGTTGAAGAATTTCCAAAACTTCTCAAAGAGTATGACCGTGGATTTGCCATGGTGGTAGGAGCTCGGCAAGGAAAATTCTATGAGGGAAGCCTTGTAAAAAGTTTTTCTCGCAAGGTGTTCCGATGGCTTGCGGAATACACCGCAGGCAGAGGCATACCCGACATCAACTCCGGTCTTCGGGTATTCAACATCGCGCTTGCCAAAAAATATCTTATGGAAACGTGTTTGGGTTTTTCCTTCACCACCTCGCTTACGCTTATCTTCATGAGCCGGGGGCATTTGGTCGCGTATATGCCCATTCCGTATCATGCGCGCATCGGCAAATCCAAGGTAAGGCATGTTCGAGATGCCTTGCAGACGATGCAAATTCTCACCGAAACTATCGCCCGCTATAATCCCGTCAAACTTTTTCTGCTGCTTGGCATCTGTACCGCAGGACTTGCCATTCTTTTCCTTCTGTCGGGGTATCTCCGGCAGAACGCCGTCTGGGAACTGGGAGGGCTTGTGGGCATCTTTACTGCCATTCTCGTCTTTGCGATAGGATTTATCGCGCCTCGTATTGACCGCTGAAAAATGTTTTATACGCTGTGTCCTAGAAAAGCTCCCGGCATATGCCGGGAGCTTTCTTGAGTTGGCCTAAAAAAATTTTACTTAATTCCCCAATCTTTTTTCAACTGCGCGATACCCTCCTCCAGACTAACTTTCGGCTCCCAGCCGAGCACTTCCTTTGCTTTCGTGTTGTTCGCGCCAGAAAAACGAACATCTCCCGGACGTTCAGGGATAAATACATATGGGCCTCCAAACAGGCCGGCGAGCTCAAGAACCGTCCGCGGCTTGCCGTATCCGATATTGAACTTCTCACCCTTCCCTATGTTTTGTGACTGCATGGCGAGTACATTCGCACGGACAATATCGGACACGTGAGTATAGTCTCTGTAGTATCTCCCATCTCCGCAAATGGTGAGCGGCTGCCCATTTTTCATCTGCTTTAAGAACTTTCCGATCACCAGTGCGTAAGCTCCATCCAGATCAAGATATGGTCCGTATACATTAAAAAAAATGAGGCTCACGGTCTCCAGGCCATAATGTTCCGAGAAAATTCGGCAATAATGTTCGCCAACGTATTTATGTAGGGCATAGGGGCTAATAGGGGTCTTTATCACTCCGTCTTCTTTATAGAGCGTGCCGTCCGAGCCGCCATAGGTAGACGAGGATGATGCGAAAATAAAGCGTTTTACATGATGCTTGGCGGCCGCCATAAGAACGCGTTTGGTGCCATTCACGTTCACATCATGCGTCTCCCATGGATGCTCGAGCGAAAGTGTTATACGCGGCAGGGCGGCAAGATGAAAAATGCCGTCAATGCCGACGCATACCTTATCAAGTATTTCTGTGTCACGAATATCTCCTTCAACATATTCCGCTCCCTCGCAAAACCGCTCGGGTTTTTTCCCCGCCGCGTAATTATCCAAAACAACCACCTCGTGGCCGTCCGCGAGAAGTTGACGCACAAGATTTGATCCGATAAATCCGGCTCCGCCGGTAACGAGGTAGCGCATGATGCAAATTCAAAATGCAAAACTCAAAATGCAAAATTTTGGAATATCGTGAAAGTTTTTCTTGCAGGAAAAACTTTCACTCCTTAATTTTGATTTTTGACTTTTGATTTTTGATTTTGTCTTTATACTTCCTGCAATTCCGGGATAAGTTGGCTTTGTTCGCCCAAAACCTCAAGTCCTTCTTTAAGCTGTCGGAGTTCATGCGTGCTTAATTTTTTCAGTTTGCGCGCATCTTTGGCAAGTATTTTTAGCCATGACGCGTGCATCCCCCGCAGATAGGGAATGCCGACCCCCAAATAGTTGAAGCCGAGATTCTGTAATTTTTCCGCAGGAAGAAAATTCCGGACGTCAAGAATATTCGGCGTTTTCATAATGCGCTTGATGTGCCCAAATTCAAGCCGACCAAACTCCGGCCATTCGGTAGCGAGGACCAGAAGCTCGCTTGACTTTAAGGCGCCGTATGCGTTTCGGGCATACGAGACTTGGGTACCGAGAACTTTCTGTGCTCCGCCAAGCGCCATGGGATCGTATATCGAAAGTTTTGCGCCGCGAGATATGAAAGCCCGTGCAAGAGCAACGGCCGGAGAAAATCGCACGTCGTCCGTTCCTGCCTTGAATGCGATCCCCAAAAACGTCACACGCTTGCCCTTGCAAGATCCGAGCATAGACTCTGCCTTCTTTATCATAGCGCCTGGACGTTTATTGTTGACCCGTTCAACGGACTCCAGAAGCACGGGAGCATGCACGCCGGCCTTTTTTCCGAAGTGAATGAGTGCCTTAACGTCCTTGGGAAAACACGAACCCCCGTAACCCGGACCGGGAGCCAAATACGCATTGGGACCGATGCGCTTATCAAGCTTGAGCGATGCTACAATAGTGCGCACATCGGCATTGCAGCGTTCGGCAAGTTCGGCAAGTGTATTGACGAACGATATCTCGGTCGCGAGAAACGCGTTCTGGGCGTATTTGGCAAGTTCGGATGTTTCCAGCGTTGTCTTAAAGATGGGTTTTTTGAAAACGGCATAGAGCCTGCTCACCTCGTCCAACGTTTTCTTGTCGTCGGAACCTATCACAATCTTATCAGGATACATGAAATCGTAGAGCGCCTTTCCTTCCCGCAAGAATTCGGGATTTGAAACAAGCGTGCACGGCATCTTTGTAAAACGGCTCATGACGCGCTGGATCTGCCGCCCGGTTCCGACCGGAACCGTGCTTTTGATAATGATGGCCGTTGGCCGCGTCATGTGCCGGGCAATAGCACGAGCGGCATCCTCAAGATAGGAGAGATCGGCGGAACCATTTCTTCTTGGCGGAGTTCCGACGCACAAAAAAACGAATTGGGGATGATGCACCGCAAACGCATCTTCATAGTGCGTCGTAAAAAAAAGATGCTTCTCGGCGAGGCCCTTTTTCAGCAATTCTTTAACCCCGGGTTCGTGTATGGGAACGACGCCTCGGCGAAGCTTCGCGATCTTTTTCCCATCAATATCAATGCAGGTGACGCGGTGCCCGAACTTGGCAAAAGCCACGGCAGTGATGAGCCCGACATACCCGGCGCCGATAACGGTGATATGCGAAGATTGATTTTTCATGAATTTTCCGATGTGATGATATCCCCTCTCAAACCAGTTTTGAGCATACCATATTAATTTATAGTGTCAAAGGTTGATAGGCGAAAATTGCATCGATTGCCACTCGTGCTCGCAAGAATACGCTGTTTGCCCCGTTAAAAATAGTCCCGTTAGAAATATAACTTCACGAGACTATAGACATTAAACTTACTGATTATTTCTACTTTCACTATATATGGTCTGGGTGATTGTAAATTTCTAACGGGACGCCATTTCTAACCGGGTTGGTATAATCTGAAAAAGTCACTATACTGGAAAGATGACGGAAAATCCTCAACTCAAAAACTTTGAACAGCTTTCGGGCGCAGTACGATATTACCGGTGGTTTGCCGAGATTGTGTCCCCCTGGGTTGGCAGGCGCATTCTTGACATTGGATGCGGCCACGGAAACGTGACGGTAAATTTTCTCGACCGCACCTACGTGCATGGGATCGATATCGAGCCGTCATACCTTGAGCATATTCAAAAACGATTTGCCGCAAATAAGAATTTTCGCGCAGATTCGGGAGACATCATGGACCCGCTCACCACACAGCGTCTTGCAAAGGACCGGCTTGACACGGTCATTGCTTTCAATGTTTTAGAACATATTGCAGACGACCCGGAAGCCGTCAAAAACATCTTTACTATTCTGGAACCCGGCGGACATTTCGTTATGCTTGTGCCCGCTTTTGAATGGCTGATGAGCCCCTACGACCACGCAGTCGGACATCACCGAAGATACACAAAAAAATCTGCGCGTGCATTGCTTGCAAGCGCCGGTTTTTCGGTGGTACACGCGCAATACTTTAATGCGCTGGGAGCCTTGGGCTGGCTATGGACGTATACGATCCTTAAAAAAGACGAACCCGGAGAAGGGGCCGTGAAAATTCTTGAATTTCTTGTTCCCATGCTCAAGCGCATTGAGCGCGCCCTGAGCGTACCATTTGGCATTTCGGTTATCTGCGTTGGGAAGAAATTATGATCCCGTTAGAAATCGTGGACGCGTATAGCTTACATACGAATTTCGTTCATCCCGTTAGAGATCGCGACCGCAAATTCTGAAAGGCGCACATATCATAATATGAAACAATTATCAACGTATCATCATATAGTCGTATCTGCGGGAGGCCGCGGCCTATCTCTAACGGGATTCAAAAAAACTTTAGTAATAATAATTTGTGATGCGAGACATTCTGCGTCCGCGTCCTATTTCTAACGGGATGAAGCGACATCAATTAATTCTTATTGGCATACTTGCTCTTGCGCTGACCGTGCGGCTTTTGGGACTTTCTCGTATTGCTCCGATTGATTTTTATGCTGCCCCTTGGTACTCGGGAGAGGGTGGCGATGCTGCAGAATATAGTGCCATTGCCGTAAACCTTGCGGATGGACAAGGTTTTACACTGCACGGACAGGCTACTTCGATCCGTCCGCCGTTATACGTATTCTTTCTGGCCGGCGTATATAAACTATTTGGAAATCAAAATCTATCCGCGGTACGCATTGTGCAGATCGGCATAGCGATCACCGCGCTTGCGCTTTTTTGGTTCTTTGCGCGCGCAGTCCTGCAAAACATATGGGGAGCGCATCTGGGTACGCTCGCGCTCGCCCTTCATCCGAGATTTGCCGTGTATAATCTGGTCATACTCACCGAGACGATATTTACCGCTCTTATCCTGGCGATGTTCTGGTTCGCGGTACGATTTTACAGATCTCAGAAAACAAGCGATCTTACGCTGGCGATGGGAATCTTGGCCCTGGCTGCGCTTACCCGCCCTACGGCGTTATATTTTGCGCCACTGCTCATAGGCTGGGCGTGGTGGGTGGCGGACAATTCCCGAATAGCAAAGCTCCTTCCGGGCTTGCTCCTTTTTGTAGCACTCACCGGCATGTGGGTTGCGCGCAACTACGTGCAATTCCATGCGCTTACCTTTTCTAACAAAAGCGGAGGGGGTCTTGCCGAAGCATGGGATAAAACCATACTCGAGCCACTGGGCATCTCCGACCGTGATATTCTCGCGCCCTATAAGGATCTTGACGAAGAAGCATTTGCTCGCATCGGATATAAGATATTTTTCACTGAAATTCGAGACCATCCTCTGCTCATCGCCAAGATTGCATGGCAAAAACTTCTCTACTGGTTCAGTCCCTTCGTAAATTCATCCTCGGCTTTTGTTCGCATGCTCCATGCGGCAATGACGACCTCGTTTTTTGTGCTCGGCATCTGGGGTCTCTACCGCTACGCGCGAAAATTCGGATGGACGATGCCGTTGCTCTTCCTACTGCTCTTTTTTGCGTTCACCGCCATGCACGTTCTCACGGTCCCCTATCACCGGTACCGCTTTCCCGTCATGGATCCATATCTTATTCTATTTGCGGCCTATGCTATTTTCGAATTGTGGAATAAAATAGGGTTGCGTCATTATGAGAAATAAATCTACAATCAAGCCGGTCGTATCGGTTGTGGGCCTTGGCTACGTAGGCTTGCCGCTTGCCGTAGCGTTTGCCAATGCTGGGTTTGAAGTCATCGGCTTTGACATTGATAAGAAGCGGGTCGAGGAATTGAAGGACGGAAAAGATCGCACCAAAGAGGTTGATGCGCGGAAACTGAAGCAAAAAACGCTTGCCTACACCGCCGACGCCTCACAGCTGAAGAAGGCAAGCTTTGTCATTATCGCGGTGCCAACGCCCGTACATGAGAGCAAAGAACCGGATCTGCGCCCGGTGCATTCTGCGTCGGAAATCGCGGGCAAGAACATGCGCCGCGGGGCAGTGGTGATTTATGAATCCACCGTGTGGCCCGGACTTACGGAAGAATACTGCGTGCCGATCCTTGAAAAAAAATCCGGCATGCGGTGCGGGAAAGGCTTTTTCATCGCCTATTCTCCCGAACGCATCAATCCCGGAGACACAGAACATACACTTGAGAATATTATAAAAGTGGTGGCGGGCATGAACGCTTCCGTGCGAAAAAGAGTAGCGCAACTCTATCGCGAGATCTGCAAAGCCGGTGTTTTTGAAGCCGCATCCATCCGCGCCGCCGAAGCCGCAAAAGTCATTGAAAACACCCAACGTGATTTAAATATCGCCCTTATGAACGAACTTGCCATGCTATTTCGGCGACTTGGCATTCCCATGCGCGACGTGCTGGATGCGGCTTTTACCAAGTGGAATTTTGGCAGATATGCACCGGGACTCGTTGGAGGACACTGTATCCCCGTAGATCCCTACTACCTTACCGCGCTCGCGCACCGCGTCGGCTACAATCCTAAGGTGATACTTGCCGGGCGCCAAATAAATGATGCGATGCCGGAATACGTCGCGACCTTTTTGGAAGAAGGCCTGCGACAAGCAAATAACAACACCCATCAAAAGCGGGCTAAGCAAAAAACAAAAATTCTGGTGTTGGGTTTGACGTTCAAGGAAAATGTGCCGGATACGCGCAACTCCCCCGCAAAGTATTTGATACGATCGCTCAAGCGCCGAGGATACCTTGTTGATACATACGACCCGCATGTAACCCCCGCCGCACTCGCACACGAACAATTTGACGGCACGTTTCTGAAAAAAATTCCCGTCAAGGCTCTGTATGATGGCGTAATTGTAACTGTCGCCCATCGGGAATTCATGGGGCTATCCGGAGCAAAAATAATAAAACTCTTCCGGAATGGCCGGGGAACGCTCGTGGACGTTCGCGGCATATTTGCAAGGACTCGTCTCCCTAAAGAAATTATATATAAAACGCTCTGAGGGAGAGAACGGGGTAAATTCTCGATAAAGAGAAGCAGGAAAAGCTTACGGACCGTTAATTGTAAAGCTCTAACTCGGGATCTGTGAATTCCGGAAAACTCCAGGCGGCTTGAGCGGGTGGACAGCCTGCTCTTTTTTTGGCTCTTGACGAAATTTCTTGGCAAGAATAGTATGTGTATATAATACACTAAGTAGATTCCCACTACTCAAATGCCCCATAAGAAAGCCAATTTTCATAATACCGCGCATGCGCTTCATGCAACGCAGCGCATATGCGTCGCTGTGGACAATTGTATTTTCACCGTCCAGGGCAATAAGCTTCTCGTTCTGCTTATTCAGATGAGAAAGAAGCCCTTCGAGGACATGTGGGCGCTCCCGGGCGGGCTTATCCGCAACAGCGAGAATCTGGACGATGCGGCGTTGCGTATTTTAAAAGAAGAAACGACATTATCCAACGTATACCTTGAACAGCTCTATACGTTCGGTAAGCCCCGCCGCGACCCTTTCGGCCGCGTCACCTCCACGGCATATCTTGCGCTCATCCCCTCCCGAGACGTAACGCTCCGCACCATTCCAAAATATGCCGATGTGCGCTGGTGGGATTTCTCGCGCCTTCCGAGACTTGCCTATGACCACGATCAAATCGTTGCATACGCAAAAAAACGCTTGGTGTGGAAGTTAGAATATACGAATATCGCTTGGTCTCTCCTTCCAAAAAAATTCACTCTTACCGAACTTCAGCGGGTGTATGAAGCCATCTTGGGAAAAAAACTTGATAAGCGGAATTTCAGAAAAAAAATTTTGATAATAGGGCTTGTGAAGAGCGTAGGAGCATACGCCGTACGTGGCGCATACCGCCCGGCAATGTTATATCGTTTTATCTCCCGAAAACCGAAGATTCTTGAGATTCTGTAGTATAGTTCTTTGTAATTTAATACCTATATTAAGAAGGTGTTTGAATTTGACTTTTAAAGGAGAACTTGCTATATTTTTTAGTCGCTTTATTGTGGAATTTTGGCCAGTACCTTAAATTTTTTGAGAAATGGAGACTGTATGGATTCGTACATCATGGAACGGCTTAAAGAAGCTGTCCCGCTTAATATCGTCCCGCAGTACGACTTGGCGGGTAAATGTGCGGGCCTTGTCATCATCGACGAGGTGAATGGCTTCTGTACGGTCGGCGCGGGAAACCTTGCGCCGCAGATTGCAGACGCGTCTATCGATGTAATGGTGTCGAAAACCGTTGCGGTGGCAAGGGAAGGATTCGGAAAAAGAGATCTTCCGATCCTTGCCTTTGAAGATACGCATGAGCCCGGCGTTCCCGAGCCACCCTATCCGCCGCATTGTGAACGCGGAACGGGTGAGGAAATCCTTGTCCCGGGACTGCAATGGCTTTACAGCTATAGCTCCAATCACCTGCAGAAGGATTGCATCAATGGATTCGTTGGGGGCATTCGGGAGGATGGAAGCAATGTGGTAGCGGATTTCGTAAACCGAGAGCACATTGAGACGCTCGTGATTACCGGCATCTGCACGGACATCTGCGTTCTTGACTTCGTGGTCACCATGCTCTCGGCACGCAATCACCGTTTTCCTTGCCGCGATTACGGACTCATGCCGACGCTCAAGAACATTGTTGTACTTGTTCCGGCATGTGCGACATACGACTTACCGATTAAGACGGCTATCGCAGTCGGACTTCCGGAATTTGCGGCGCATCCGCGGGAGCTCACACACTACATGGGGCTCTACTTCATGGCCTCGCGTGGGGCTATCTTGGCAAACGACCTCATATTCTGATGTTCTTTGGAATCAAGGGGAGAGGAGGGTGAACAACGTATCACACTCCTCTCCGGACTTTTTTTGAAATAGAGAATTGTAACTGATGGAAGGCATCGGCTTTGATTCTCTGTCTCAAATCAAGCGAGACAGCGTACCTTTTTAACATATCTTAGGAGACATATGCCAAAAAATATTGTATTGTTTGGCGGAAGTTTGCATCCTCCTGGAAAGCACCACGTTGAGATCGTCCGTACCCTTATTCCCTACTTCGACGAGGTAATCATCTTTCCCTGCGGTTCTGCTCGACGCGACAAGCCCTCTTTGGACGAGGTAAGCAATGAGGACCGTGCCGTAATGGTGCGCCTCGCCTTTGAGGAACTCCCCGTCCGTATTGATCTGTCGGACCTGGAGAGACATATATTCACCCCCACCTGGGACCTTGATGAAAGATTCCACAGAGAAGGCGCAGTGTGGCATGTTGCGGGCACCGATCTTATTTGCGGCGGAAGACATGGAGAATCGGTCATACAAAGAGAGTGGGTGAATGGAAAAGCTCTTTGGGAAGTATGTAATTTCGCGATTATCGTACGACAGAACTATCCATTCGATTCGGATGATCTGCCTCCGCGCCATCGCATATTCGAACCGGAACATTCTGGTTCAAGCTCGCAGATCAGGCAACGCATCGCATTCGGCAAGCCGTTTGAGGAACTGGTGGCGCCTGGCGTTGCCGCATACATCAAAAGGCATGGTCTTTACGGCTGGAAGGAGAGGCTATGAAATACCATTTTTACTTTCCGAAAAATCCGCTTGATCGCAGAGCAGACGATGTGAAGGGGTGGATAGAATTCTGGAAGAATGACGTGCTCGCTCAAGACCCAAAAGACGCCGACGTCCTGGTGATTGCGGGCGGGGATGGAACGCTGCTTGACGCTATCCACGAATTGCAAAAATTCGGAAAACCGTTCTTTGGCATCGGACGTGGAACGAAAAACTACCTACTCAATGAGATCAGGAATCCAAACAACATTCCGCGAAAACTTTCCGATTGCGTCCCCATCGCACTGTCCTTGATCGCCGTAACATTTCATACGCAGGCCGGGGATATGAAACGTCTGGCGTTCAACGACGTGTACGTGAAATCGAGAAAGTATAGCGGCGTGGCCAGAATGACCATTCGGACGGAATTTGACGGGGTGTTCGAGGCGGAGGGAGACGGCATCATCGTCGCATCTCCCCAGGGCAGTACCGCCTACACGAACGCCGCAGGTGGGGCGATTTTGCCCCTCGAGAGCAGCGAAGGTCATAACAATTGGGCGCTGACGGGCATCGTGCTTATGAGTTCCTCGCTCCGGCATGTCATCAGGGAACAGCGCATCCATATGGATTTCCAGTATCCCGTGGTGGGCATTGCGGACAATGAAGAAGTCGACGGAGTCACGTCGCTCGATATCGAACCATCCGCCGAGAAAGCGATCATTCTCTTTCTGCCCAACGAGGCATTCAGAGAGCGGCGCAGGAAATAGGAGGCGCAACGCGGATAGGAGTTGTTTTAAGACAACTCCTATCCGGATCTTTTTCCAAACCAGAGACCTTGAGCGAGCACGCATCGCTCAAAATCTCTGTCTTGGAGACCCCGCTAGAACGGGTACTTCACAATCAGTTGATCGGAATATAACACTCCCGTCAACCATTTATGGAGATGTTCTAACGGGATAAACGAGACAGCAGTACCTTTACTACAAAGTCTACAGTTGTCGAATAAGCCGTTTTGAGAGCGGCGAGGGAGGTAACAGACATGAGCAGAAGATCAGGAACGGTGAATATCGAATCGGAGCGCTTGCTTCTGCGTCCGGCGGTTCCAGATGATGCGAAAGACATCGTAAACGCTATTCATGCGTCCGACCTGCAGAACTTTTCATTCTTCAGGAAATCGCTAACGCTCAAGCGAGAACGAAAGTATTTGGAAAAAATAATGGAGAGCCCATCGGACTTGCTCTACATCATATTCCGCAAAGAAGACGAAAGGCTTATCGGTTCCATAGGTATGCACGACATGGACATGGTAAACCGCAACGCGCGGCTGGGTATCTCCCTCTTCTCCAAGGAAAACTGGGGCAATGGATATGCGAGCGAGGCTCTTCGATCTTTCGTTCGATTCGTGTTCAATGTCTCACTCAATTATTCTGGAGATACGAGGTTTCGTAAACTGCATCTCAACGTTTTTGTCGAGAATAAGCGGGCACAAAAGCGTTATACGGCACTCGGTTTCCGGAAAGACGGGGTACTGCGTAGCCACTACCTGCTGACGGACAAGAATGGTAACGAAGAGTGGCACGACATGGTGCACATGTCATTGTTGCGAAGTGAGTGGGAGCTTGCCCAACAGAAAGGAGCCGCATGAACAAACCAACTCTGCTTTCAAGAATCCAAGGATGTCTTCTCGGTGTCAGAATCGGGGACGCCATGGGCGTCCCGTGGGAGATGTACGCCCGAGACCAGATCATGGAAGAGACCGGCGGCAAGGGCGTAACCGGATTCCAAAACTCCAAAAACCGCCGTTTCGAGGAGATGAGGGACTTGGCGCTTGGCGAAATATCGGATGATACGATTTTTACCGATGTTGTTGTGCGCTCGCTCATCCGATGCAAGGGGTTCGATCTTGGGGACTCTGCAAGAGAGCATCTAGCCGCATTTGAAGGACCGATATTCGGAATGGGTCGCGCAACAAGATCGGGACTGCAAAGCCTCAAAGAAGGCCGCGATCCCTTAACACCCGCGCCGGACATGAAGCCGGGGAAGGGAAGCGGCAATGGCGTCATTATGAAAGTATCGGGACTTGCGCTCTTTCATGCCGTTACGCACGGACCTTTCTCCGACGGATTCAAACGGGAACCGCTTTTTATGCAGGTGATGCAATTAGGGCGCATGACGCATCCGGACCCGAGAGCCTCGCTTGCCGCATATGCGGTTGCACGTATCATTGCGACGGTATTACATGACCCAGTCCCGTCCCCCGGCGTGTCCCCATCAAAATACGACTGGCATGTGGATGGTTTGCTTGGCGACCTTGCCCAGGAGATCACACATATCGAGGATGGTCTTATGTACGGCGTTTCCCAATTTTCGGATGATCCGCTCTCGTGGCGACTGGGAAGGCTCTCTGTGGACGGAGATGCACTTGTGTATGATAGGGAAGCGCTCCGGAAAGAAATAGGTACGGCATGCTTCGCGCTTGAATCAGGGCCCTTTGCTATCGGGACGTTTCTGCTGAATCCCACGAACTTCAAAAGCGGGGTGCTTGAGGCGATAAACGCGGGCGGGGATACGGATTCCAACGCGTCCATCGTGGGCGCCTTGATAGGCGCAAACTGCGGAGCAGAAGCTATCCCCCAAGACTGGATACGCTTTAATCCTAAATTTCAGGAAGCATTCGGGCTCGGTGAAGCGCTCTGCAAAGCGGCTCTGACGACATAGTTCTTTACATCATCCGGAGGGGGTTATAATAGGTAATCCCCTTCCGGAAATTTTTTCCGATACAAATTAGGATATAGAGAATTGTATCCATGCGTGAATATTTTGATACGCATGGACACAGTTCTCTATCTCCTTTACGGGGATAGAAAGTACCTTTATATACCATCTCAGTAATGGGAAACAGGAGCGATTCATGAAACGAAAAAAAAGAAAATCGCCTAAAATACGGCGGGTGTTCAAGGGGAAACTGCTCAAGGTTTTTGTGAAAAAAGTCAAAATAGGCCACAGGTGGTTCACGCGCGAGATCGTGCAAAAGAAAAATGCCGCTGCATTTTTGGTATACGATCCTGCACAAGACGCGGTAGTGCTTGTCTCGCAGATACGCGAAGCAATGAGAAGCCGGAAAAACCGCAACGGTCTTACCACCGAAGTATCCGCGGGGCATTTGGAGGGCCTGGATATCCGGGCAGACATCGCGCGCGAAGCATCCGAAGAACTCGGTGCTTCCATATCCGAAAACCAGATCGTAATGCTCAACAAGGAAGAAATGGTCGCGGTCTCACCCGGCTGGACATCGGAGCTCTTAGCGCTTGCTTTTATCGAGTTGCGGCCCGGTCAGTTGGACCGTGCGAAGAAAAAATTCGGGTTAGCATGCGAGGGGGAACGCATCACGCGTAAGTTCGTGCCGGTCTCGACACTGGAAACGACACCCTTACAGGATTTGAAGACCTTCGCGCTCGTACAGTGGTTCCTGAAAGAACGCGCAAAAAAGCGGAGTCAAGAACTTACCGAAGACCTGCGTGCCGTAAGCCGCATGGAAGATAGGTTTTAGAGCAGAAAAAAGGAGGTTTCCATGAATCCGACAAACAATTTGGTAAATCCTTTGTTGACCGACCTATACCAGGTCACGATGGCGTATGCCTATTGGAAGAACGGCATGCAGGACGATGAGGCAGTTTTTGATCTTTTCTTCCGCAACTGTCCGTTTGACGGAGAATTCGCGCTTTTCTCCGGTCTGGAAGAGTCTGTAAAGTTTTTGGGAAGTTATCGGTTCACGGATGAGCATATCGCCTACTTACGTTCAATGCCGGCGCTAAAAGACTGCGATCAGAAGTTCTTCGAATGGCTAAAGACGGTTGATTGCTCTCGAGTCAGGCTCTATGCGCTGCGCGAAGGTTCGCTTGCCTTCCCGCGCGTGCCACTCATGCGAGTTGAAGGTCCGCTTGGTATAACCCAGCTTCTGGAAACGACCTTGTTGAATCTCACCAACTACCCGAGTCTTGAGGCAACAAATGCGGCTCGTTTCCGGATTGCTGCGGACCCGGACAAAACACTACTCGAGTTCGGTCTCCGCCGGGCACAAGGACCGGATGGTGCCATATCAGCCTCCCGGGCAAGCTATATCGGGGGGTTTGACGGAACAAGCAATGTTCTGGCTGGCGCCTTATTCGGTCTTCCGGTCAAAGGAACCCATGCCCATGCCTACGTTTCATCTTTTGCTTCAAAAAAGTTCGAGAACATCAAGAACCGCTTCATTTCGGATGCAGTAACGGGCAAGCCGTATAACTTCGTAGATCTCGTTCGGGAATCCCATAGGCGCGTCTGCGGGATATTCGGGCTTTCCGGAACGAACGAAGGGGAGCTTGCCGCCTTCACCGCCTACGCGCTGGCTTTTCCAAGGGGTTTCCTGGCTTTAGTCGACACCTACGACACGCTGCGCTCCGGAGTTCCGAATTTCCTTGCAGTGGCCTGGGCGTTGTATGTTTTGGGATATCAGCCCATCGGCATCCGTCTTGATTCAGGAGATCTGGCGTATTTGTCGAAAGAATCGCGGCGAATGTTCGGGGAGGCCGCTACCGGACTTGCTTCCGTTAATTTTGCCGAACACCTTGTCATCGCCGCGTCGAACGACATCACCGAAGAGACTCTGTATGCCCTGAAGGAACAGGGCCACCAGATCAATATCTTTGGGGTTGGCACGCATTTGGTCACTTGCCAGAAACAGCCTGCCCTAGGCTGCGTCTACAAACTCGTCGAAATGAATGGCGAGCCGTGCATCAAACTTTCCCAAGACCCGGAAAAAATGACGATTCCCGGAAGAAAAGAAGCCTACCGGCTTCTGGATACGCGCGGAGCACCTATTACGGACCTCCTTATCCGTGTCGGGGAAAAGCCCCCGGAAGCAGGCGCGCGCGTTCTGTGCCGGCATCCGTTCAACGAGATCAAGCGCATGTATGTAACACCTTCTCGGGTTATACCGCTACACGAGCTCGTATGGGGCGGAGTACTCACCATGCCCAACTTGCCGGATCTGGACGCCATCCGCACGTACGCCAAAGAGCAGATTGGGATGTTGCGGGAAGATCATGTCCGACAGCTTAATCCGACACCCTATAAGGTATCGGTCAGCGACGGGCTATACCACTTCCTGCACGAACTGCGAGAGCGGGAAGCCCCAATAACGGAAGTTCGCTGACCCATAATCATATCCCCACGCGCATCGAATATACGGTGCCGTGGGGTCTTTTCTCAAGCTCCGCACGCTCACAAGCGTTTGCGAAGCTTGAAGAAGGAAAAGGACTGTTGCCGAATAGGCTTTCAGAGCGAAATTGAAAAATTTTGAGCGAAAATTCGGAAGAGCGAGGCGGCGTATTTGATTAAAATACGGCAACGAGCTATGCCGAATTTGCAGCAAAAATTTTTCAATTGCAGCTGAATGGTTATTCGGCAACAGTCCTATAGGTCGTTGAAATCAGAATAAATAGCAGGAGAGAAGAAATAAAGGATGCAAACTTATGAAAAACCTTACGGGACTTACAATCGCGATGTGCCAAATGCCGGTTCTGCCCGGCCAGCCGCGGCATAACATCGACTACATGATCGAGGAAATGCGCGCGGCCGAAGAAAGAGAAGCGGACTTTATCGTCTTTCCCGAGATGGTCGATGGATATCTCAAAGGAGATCTCTACGACGACAAAGCATATTTGCGCGACGTTGCCCGCCAGAACGATCGCTTCTGCCAAGCAACTCTCGGAAAGCGCATCACCGCGATCTTTGGAAGCACGGACATCACGGAAGGAAAGGTTGGGGAAGACGGCAGACTGCGTAAGTCGAACGCCGCCCTGGTCGCGCGAAATGGGCAATGGCTGCACCGTACCCATAAATTTCTGCAGCCGAATTACCGCTTCTTCGATGACGACCGGTACTTTTTCTCGCTTCGGAAAAAACTCATGGAACAGATGGATCGGGCTCGATGCACAGAAAAATCCGCGCCCGATATCCATGGCCTTTTCCCGGTTTTCGAAGTTGAAACGCGCATCGGCGCACTTCGTGCAGGCATAATACTCTGCGAGGATATGTGGCACGAAGACTACGCTTTCAACCCCACGCAATATCTTATGGAAAACGGCGCAGAACTTATCTTCAACCTCTCCGCCTCTCCCTGGGGCTGGCAAAAGAACCGCAAACGCCATCGGGTCGTAAAGAAGCTCCTGGACAAAAACCCCGCATGGTTCTGCTATGTGAATAATACGGGCCTACAGAACAACGGCAAAAATCTTATAGTTTTTGACGGAAGTTCCACCCTGTACAATCCGGACGGCCGGATCGTCTTTGAGATTCCGCCGTATCGGAAGGGAACTTGTGACGTCGTGCTTTCTGGGTCCATGCCGGCTCTTGCAGAACTTCCGCAGGATGATACGAAAGAAATGTATTTGGCAATCCGATGCGCGATACACGAATTCTTCCAAGCATTTCCGCCCGAACGGAGAGTGGTACTGATTGGCTTAAGCGGCGGCATCGACTCAAGCCTCTCCGCAGCGCTTTTTACAGACGTGCTTGGACCGGAAAACGTCATCGGGGTGCACATGCCCTTTACCTTTACCCAGACGGACAGCACGAATCTTGCCAAACAAGTAGCGGAAAATCTCGGGATTCACTATGTGGTAAAACCCATCCATGGCATCGTAAAAGCAATATGTGAGGCAACCGGCGCAAAGCCCGGAACGCTCTCCTACCAAAACGTCCAGGCCCGCGCCCGCATGGAAGTGCTTGCCGCCATGGCACAGGACATGGGCGGTGTATTCTCCGCCAACTGGAACAAGGTGGAGGGTGGTCAGGGATATGGCACGCTCTACGCCGACATCGCAGGGGCTCTTGCAATTTTAGGAGACCTTGTGAAACGAGAAGAATATCAACTTGCCGAGTATTTGAACCGGGCTGTGTACGGCAGAGAGGTGATACCGCGCGAATGTTTCGAGAAAATTCCGACTGCGGAGCTTGCGGACGCACAGCAAGACCCATTCGATTACGGAAACCTTGAGCGCCGCGGATACCACGACGAGATGATCCGCGCATTCACTGAATTCCGGAAGAATCCCGAGTGGTTTCTGGAGTGCTTCCTCCTTGATTCGCTTGAAACGGAACTTAAACTGGAAAAAGGAACGCTGCGGCGCCTATTTCCGATAGCCCAAGCGTTTGTCACGGACCTGGAGAATCAGTGGAGACAGTTTTTTGGGTCCTACTTCAAGCGAGTTCAGGCGCCCCCGGTAGTGGTGGTAAGCAAGCGGGCGTTCGGATTTGACCTGCGTGAATCGATGCTTTCACCTTATTTCACCGACAGATATTATGAACTCAAGAAAAAGGTTGAATCGCGAGACGCACAAAATTCCTGATACAAACCAAATACAAAAACCCCGCTCCGTGCACGGAGCGGGGGATTTTTCTTCATACACGGGATCAGCGCATGGGTGGCGGTATTTTTTCCGTTTTCGGATAGGGGGGGTAGAGTTTCGGGTCAATGGTGCGCGAAAAACACTTCTCTCCTTTCCCGTGTTCCCAGTTCTGCATCCCAGTCTCTCCGTAAGGCCCATACGCTGGTACGGACATGACTTTGGGATATCGGGAATCAGAAATGCTTATTACATCAAGCGAGAAAACTCCGCAAAGCTCGAACGACAAATCCCCCGTCCGCCGGTACCCATAAGACACTTGCGTCTCCGGATCTTGGGGTGCTACAAATCCAGAAATATCATTCTTGAGATCTGAAAGCGTCTCCGGAAGCTTCTCTTTTCTCTGCCAATAATCAATGATCTGATATTGCACGGACTGTAGATCCCCTACTCTGCGCTCATCAAACCGTCTCATGCGCTCGCGTTGCGGAGAGCCTGCGATGAAAAACCCTCCTACACTTGCTACGGCAACAACCCCAACAATCATCCAGGCAAGATACCGCATCTTTTCTGACAGTAAAGAAGTATCGCGCCGAAGTTCCCAAATATAATAGGTAAAAATAGCCGCCGCAACAAAAAGAATGACAAGGATCTTCAGAAAAAATCTCGCCGACAACTCCCCGCCCAAATAATTATAGAGCAGGGTAATAAGATCAACGATGATGGTGATGCCGGCAACAAAGAGCGTGAGGTGCAAAAGCCATTTCCGAATGGCAATCGTGCGCTTTTCCGGATTTGCCAGCATATCGCGCTCCAGAAACCGCATCGCCCACAAAAACACGGGGAAGAGAATGACGACCGACGAGAGCGACCAGCGTATAGCATTGACTGTGCCGTAATCTCCGTATGGCGCCTCCAGCGCATCGGCAAAGAACCTGTTCACGTATTGCCACAAAAGCGCGATGAAGCTTACGGCGCTCGCATACAGCGTGCCAATCATCAGAAGATGTATAAACACATCTTTGGGCGACGCCTTGGGTCTTGAAAATTTTTCAGTTTGTATGTCCATAAATAAGTAATAAAATTACATATTAAACTCTTTAAACTCTGCATTTGGTATTTTAAAGCTTCAACATCAGAGCAAGTCTATCACAAACATATGTACACGCAAACCCCCACACCTATGGTCTGCAATAAAAACGACATGCGTTTATAACGAAATGGCTTTTTGAGGACGACCAGTTTTTCTCCAACGAATTTCTTCTTGCGGCGCGGAGCGCCGGTAGCAGACCATAGGTGTGGGGGTAAATAAAAAAACGCTCCGTGCACGGAGCGGGTTCTCGAGAATGGCTATCGCGCAACTTTGCGTAAGCCCTTTCCGATCCATCATTCATAAAGCTTGATACCATCATCGGGATTTGGATAGGTGTCGTCTCCCGCAAACGCCCACAAAAATGCTTTACTCAAAATCTTTCCGTTTTCCTCTCCGCGGAACTGGTGGTCGCAGTCCTGCACAATAATAAGCTCCCGGTTTTTTGTATTCGACGCCCAGTCATATACGGTGTTGGGAAATTCGGTTCCAGCCACCGCGTCGTCTGCTCCGACCGTGATATAGAGTTCCCCGGAGTACCCGGAAAGTCCGTGTTGCATTGCATCTTTGCCCACATCTGCGGCTGGCGCGATAAGCAGTATCTTCTCAACGCTCGGGAACTCCGACGCAAGGGCCGCAACGGCGCCCGCTCCTGCGGAAAGACCCACAAGGAATAGACGCGGGGGTTCTGAAAAAGAGATTTCCTGCGCATGTTTCAGGGCATAAGCAATAACTTCCCGAAGCCGCTCTTTCAAAGATTGTGCGTAGTCAACGCCGGGAACTGCAAAATTGCTTGAACGTATCACCGCCCCGATTCCCTTTTCTATCAGAAATTGCGCGATCTTTTTGTACTTGCCGTTGTACCCATCCGCATCTCCCCGGTAACCCGGGTAGATGATAATGATGGTATCCGATTTGCAAGGATCTATCATCAACTGTTGTTCCATGCGCCCTCCATTTTTTGCTTCTTGCAGTATATGCGAGGATTAAAACGTGTCAACCCGCGCGCTAAAGAAACCATAGCTACCGGCTTGTCATTTATCAAGATTTTTGATAGAGTACTTTTTTAAGTTCGTTGTCAATTAAAACATATAAAGGAGATTAAAAATGTGCGCACAAGAATCGTCGGCGCTTGACGCATTGGGACAGGGCGTGAAGATCGCCGAAAAACATCGAGAAAAAAGGCGGCATGAAGGATTTCTGGCAGAGCTGTGCCACGGAATCGTCGAGTGGCAGAAGATCTTCCCGTGGCCGGACCGTTCGGGGGAAGACCGAAAAAAGGAAGAACTTGCCATCGCGGACCTGCTTGAATTTCTGCGTAAAACCAACTCGGAGAACATCGATCAAAATAGGGAAATCCCCTTTCCTCAAATACAGGAAATGTCTCAAAGAGGGTTTTTCGCCCTTAAAGTTCCGGAAAGTCTTGGGGGCAAGGGGCTGTCGCAGACGAGTTACATTCACTTCATGGAAATTTTGGCAAGCTACTCAAGCGCCATCATGATCCTTGTCTCGGCAGACAATACCATCGGCGCCAAGTTCGCAATACTGAAATACGGCACATCGGAACAAAAGGCGAAGTACCTGCCGAGTCTTGCAAAGTGGACATCGGGATTTTCGTTCACCGAGGAACTGGTTGGCTCGGACCCCGCGAGCATGCAAACTCATGCCTTGCGCATAAGAAATGAAAGCGGCAAGCTCCTCGGATACCGCATCTGCGGAGAAAAGTGGTATACGACGAATGCCGTCCTTGATGATGGCCGCCCTCTTGCAGACTACTTGGCAGTGGTGGCGCGTATCGTGGATCGCCCCGAAGAAGTTCAAAATTCAGAATGTTACGGCATTTTCATTGTGCCAACGAACGCCCGGGGCGTTTCCGTCGGAACAAGAAACGAATTTAGCGGCATGCGCGGTATTTCCAACTCCAACCCCGTATTTACGGACGTTTTTGTGGACGCTTCCCAGCGCATCGGCGAAGAGGGCAAGGGATTCCGCATTGCCCTTGAAGCATTAAACACCGGCAGAATCGCCATCGCCGCAAACTGCGTGGCGCTTGCCAAGCAGGCGCTGGATTGCTCTAGGTGGTATGCCGGAAAACGCCAACAGTGGGGTCGTTCCATTGGAGAACACGAATCGATATCCAAAATGCTCGAGTTTGCCGCATCCCAAATCCTTGCCATGGAAGCTATGACCGAATACGCCGCGCTGCTCACCGACAAAGGCAAAGACGCCCGACTTGCCGCTGCCGCATGCAAAGTGTTTACATCGGAGCGGGCCTGGACGATCGTGGACAACATGATGCAAATTTTCGGCGGCAGAGGGTACGAAACGTACGCTTCGCTCTCATGCCGAGAAAAAACTGCGCCGGTGGAGCGCATGTGGCGGGACGCAAGACCCAACAGGATATTTGAAGGCTCAACACAGATTTTGAGCCAATGGTTCATGCGCGAAGGGTGGGACCGTATGATCGACCGAGGGCGCATCTTTCTCGAAAAAGGCCGGACTTTCAAAAAGTTTTTGACTGCGATCGGTTTTGTTCCGGATTACCTCGGCCTATTTGAGCCTATTCCCGTTCCCGCACTCAACCTTCCTGCGCGGCTCGAGGAACACATGCGGTTCGTGGAAAGTTGCGCAAGAAAAAGCGCGAGATGGGGTTTGATCTTCTCGGGAAAATATCGTGATAAACTTCCGAAAAAACAACTCACGCTCGATCGCTTTTTCTGGATACTTGTCGAGTCCTACGCAATGGCAGTATCTTGCTCCTACGCCAAAAGCCTTGAAGCAGCGCACGGCAAAGAGCCCACGGAACTTGCGGATATGTTCTGCCGGGACGCAAGACTTCGCATTGCAGAGCTCTTTAGAAGCCTCAGGAAGAATAACGACGATATGTCGTACGTTATTGGCCAGAAGATACTGGCCGGCGGCTATGGATTTTTAAGAAAGGGCATCGTCCGGCTTGTAGAATAGCGGATAACGCCGCAACCTCGCTCAACGCGAGGTTTTTTTTGTTTATATTAAAATCCGCCAAAATCTTGGCGAGCTTCTCATCGGAAGATGTTTCTTAGAAATTTTGTATCAACACCCACGCTATCCCCAAAAACGCTTTGTGTGCTACGATGCGTGTATGGAAGTAGAACATAAAAAATTACGCATCGGGTGGTTTAGTTTCAGCTGCTGCGAGGATAGCACCATTATGTTCACGGAACTGCTCAACGACCACTTTGAGGAGTGGCTGCCGCTTCTCGATATTCGCCATGCCAGGGTATTGCAGTCAAAAAATATCCTCGACGAACTCGACGTGGCCTTCATTGAGGGCGCTATCTCATCTGACGAGCAGGCTCGGCGTGTGCAGGAAATTCGGGAAAAATCAAAAAAAGTGGTTGCCATTGGCAGTTGCGCGGTGATGGGACTGCCTGCCGCACAGCGCAATTTTTTCAACCCCCAGCTTACTGCGGAAATTTCTCCCATTCTCACAAAGTTCAACTACCGCCAAAAAGCGGCAAGGCTCGACGAGATTATTTCCGTCGACCATAAAATTCCCGGCTGCCCTATGAATAATGATGTGTTTTTGACGACGCTTGCGGGGTTACTTAAGGAATTCGGGATTGTGCCGTAAAACTATTTATGCATCAGGTTGATTTCAATCTTTCGCTGGAAGAGATAACAAAAGTAGAGGGACATGCCCGTCTCGACATTACCGTACGCGGCGGCAAGGTGGTGCAAACCCAGTTTCAAATACTGGAGTATAAACGTTTTTATACCCAGGCGATCCGCGGACAGGCGATCATGGGCGTGCCGCAGCTACTCGCGCGCATCTGCGGTACTTGTTCCAATGCGCATCTCATGGCCAGCATCGAGGCTATAGAACATGGGCTTGGCATAATACCCTCGCCTCAGACCATGGCGCTTCGGAGACTTACTGTAAACGGCCTTATTATTCGCGACCACGCACTGCACTTATATCTGTTCGTGATGCCCGACTTATTCAACCGCGACTCGCTTCTGCAGTTCGATGAAAAAAACCCGGAAGAACACGAAATCTTACATGATGCATTTGCGGTGAAATCGGCGGGAAACCACCTCTCGATGCTCGTTGCGGGACGCTCCGTGCACGCGCCATACCCTACTATCGGTGGATTCCTGCACACACCCGAGAAAAAAGACATACCGGCAGTGGTTGAAGAGTTACAAAAAGTGCGCCCGGCAGTGCTGCGGCTTATCGACCTTTTTATGAACAGAAGGTTCGTTTTTGAGCGCAAAACGCAGTATGTCGCGCTTTTGAGCGACACATACGGATATCTTGAAGGAGAGCTCCATAATTCAAAAGGCGTGGTAATACCCGAGCAAAACCTGCGGGAACACTTGGAGCACGTGGTTGTTCCCTACTCCGAGGCTTCTGCATATATTTTTGAGGGTGAAATGTATCGTGTGGGAGCTCTCTCTCGCATGAACCTCGCAAAAGAAAAACTACACCCTGCAACCAAGCGCGATGCGAATGGGGCCATAAGCATTTTTCCATCGGACAACGTGCATGACATGAATCTGGCGCAAGCTATAGAAATTCTCCAGGCGATCGATGAATCGCTTGATGTGCTCAAAACCGAATTTCTCCCGGAGATGCCGCAAAAGCCTGTATATCGCGAGAGCGTGGGCATTGGCGTGGTAGAAGCGCCCCGCGGCGTACTATTCCATAAGCTGTACCTTACCGCTGACGGAAAAGTCCGGGAAGGAGAAGTGATCGTACCCACCGGACAGAATCAAATTCCCATTGAGCGTGACATCGCGCATCTCGTGGAAGAAAATATTACCATGGAGCACGCAGCGCTCTCGCACGAGATAGAAAAACTCATCCGCGCATACGACCCGTGTATGAGCTGCGCAGCGCATTTTTTGGAGGTGAATTGGCTTAGCTAGCCGGCATCGGAGAAACTGGTAAGGACCTTCCCGACTTCCTCAATCGCTTGCGCCTCTTTCATGCCCTGAGGTACCCCTATGATGCATAGGGAGAGATTTTTGTGCACCTTGCCAAGTAGCGCCAGGTGCATGCCAAGATCGTAGTCGTGCACGGAAACGCGGCGCGTGGCACGTATCCGCGAAGGGTCTTTGAAAAGCGTTACGCGCTCAATGCCTTTTACGGTGTCCATGATCCACCAGGGGTTTTCGGGCGCAAGCCCAAGTTCATTGGGGTCGGTGGGTATAAATTGTATGTTCGGAAATCGTTTTGCAAGCGCCGGCACGATCTTGTGCGGGAGAGAATCGCTCTGCAGATCGGCATTGCCAAATACATAAATTCTCATAGGGGTTTAAAGGGTTTTATTCGCAAGCTCCATATTGAGCATCGTGTAGCGTGCAAGGTTTCTCCTTTGCCGGTCGGTGAGCGTATCGCATACCCACCCCCAGTGAAATGACACCCACTGGCCTATGTTAGCGCGCACCGGCAAGCCGGTGTTTTTATATTCAATCCGCACCAAACGCTCCTTGGGTTTCCCAAGCGCGAGTTTTCCGTTCTCGAGCACCAAAGAACGCGCCATAACAGCCAGAAATTCACCGTCTCTGCGTGCCACGCGCCCCCACCCTATGCGGCATTGGTCCATGGTTTCAATAGTGTGGGGCACGGTGTGATGTCCCGTGCGTGTAAACACATTAAGGACATGAAACGCATGAATGGGATATGCTCCCTGTGGAATTTTTGTGAGAAGCCAATCGCGCGATTTGGCACTCAACCGCTTTTTAAGCTGCTGTGTATCGAGCAGATGCCCCGCAAACTCTGCCTTTCCAACCCTTTCAAGCAACCGGTTCCCCACCCAATACGCCTCCACCACGCGCGGATCGAACGGGTCTTCAATACCGTTTATCTGTGCGATAAAACGCAGATAAGGATAGAGCGTGCCGAATTCTTCCAAGAGCTGCTGCAGGCCTTCGTCGGCGTCCTGTGCTGCGCAATATTGAAAAATGGTCCGATTCTCATCGGGACCGCAATACTTGAGGTAATTTGGCGCAAATGCATACCGGGCACAGGTAAGCAGTCCTCGAACATTCATAGAGCATTATGCCGTTGTGGGTCGTGGTACGTTCGCTGCGGTTTTTCTCAGCGCAAAGATAGTTGCAACAATGGCAAGCACGTAACTTGCCGCAACGTATACGGCATATGGCGGCGATGTATGGGTAATAAAGACCGCGGAGAGCATATTGGTAACAAGGCTTGCCGGCACAAGCAAGCTTGCGGTTGCCACGGCCGGAAGCCGGGAAAGCGCCGCATACCAGGTAAGCACGTAGCCCAAAAGCAGTGCTGCGGGAATCAGCGTCCAAATCCATTGAGCGCCCGTGAGCGTTAAAGTTGCGCCTCCTCCGCCGCGCACAAGAATGTATGCGGCAAGAATAAGCGATCCCAATAGCATGCGGGCTCCCGCGACAAGCATGGGTGGCAACGTTGCGAGAGCTTTTTTGGCGATAATCTGTTCGATGGCCCACAGAAGTGTTGCGCCAAAAATCAGAACTTCTGCGATATTATAGCGAAAACCCTGGAACCCGCCCACCAATAAATTACCTATGGCAAAAAATGCCAGCGCCGCGCCCTGCAGCCAACCGATGCGTTCACGCAAAAACGGAACGGCAAGCAGCGCCACCCATAAGAAAAGCGTTTTATGGATGAGTGACGCGTTGAGCGCGGAAGTTTGTTGCAGACCGGTAAAAAAGAGCGCAAATGGCAAGCTGCCGCCAATCGCACCGATAGCAATAAGTTTTATCCATTCGTTCTTGGTAAGCAGCCGTATGCGTTTTCGTAAAAATGGCGCCATGAGCACAATGCCGCAGAACGCTAATGCAACAACGATGTTTTTGAGCGTGGTGAACAGCACCGCGTCTTTCATAACGCTCACCGAAATCTTGCTCAAAAAATTCGAAAAACCAGAAATAAGGGCTGTTGTGAGCGCAAGCGCAATACCTGTTTTTATTTGTGGGGTCATACGGTGATTTTTTTAGAAGTAATTCTAATGAGCTTCCGTATGGATAGCGCTTCGCGCTTCGTGATGGTTGCAACCGCAAGATTAGCCTGCGCCAGCACCCAGCCGCCAATGCGGACCTTGGGCGTCATGTGCAGCAAAACCTTGCGGCCATCATCCAGGAGCGCCCACTTGCCATCCTTTTTTATAACACGCAGCGGAACAGTAAAGCACATAAGAATCAATGCGTAGCATATCTCCAAAAAAGCAATTCGGCAATACATATAGCAATGGAATACAAAGCACTCGTGGAAAACCATACATCCGGGACGCGCGCATACAAATAGGCCTGCATCTGATCTGCAGGCCTATTTTTGTACATCCGTATGCCGTGACCCGCGTTCAAGATGAACCATTTCCTCGTTGAAAAGTCTGACCTGCTTCAGTGACGTTACGGTTCCATGGAGTCCCCAAACGAGGCAAGAACCACCGATCAAGCCCCCAATGCCCTGCGGTTTTCCATGCAAGAATAAGCAATATCCCGCCAAAAAACAGAACGGGGTTTGTTGATGCGCTTCCCGCAAGCATAAAATTGAAGTTCATGAAAGCGCCAAAGAACGCCGCAATGCCCACGAAAGCCCCTATAATAAGTGCTACGCCGATAAGAAGTTCTCCTGTTGCGACAAATTTTGCGAACCACGTGTAGTGCCCTCCGGCAAGCATCGCTTCAAGGAAATCGCGATACCACCCGTAAGTGATAAGCGCTTTGGCAGGAGCCGGAGGTACTGCGATAGCTCGCTCCCAAAATCCTTTCAGCGCGGAACCGCCATCCATCCACTTCGGGTCACCTATTTTATGCCACCCGGCGGTAACCCACGCATAGCCAATATAAAGACGTAGTGCAACCCATACCCAGGTCCAGTACCCAGTCTCTCCGAACATCTTCCGCGCAATAGGCGGATCGGTGATAGCGTGACTCATACATTATATTGGCCACCTCGGTGCAAGCTCTCTGCTGTATTACCGCAACAGAAAGTCACCGAGGTTACCATGATTTATTATTTTCAAGCGAGGCGAGAGAAGTACAAAAGTACTCTTTTGTACTTCCGAGCGAGCGCTGAAAACAAAGGGTTACTACCCTTTATTTTTAATGATAACACTATTTTCCTAGTACGTCAGCGTGCCTCCGTTGACCGGGTACGAGTCGGAACTCGAGAACGGGCCTTGTTCGGTTGCGAACACCGGTGTGTAGTAGTACTCCACGTCACCCTCGTTCCACGTCGTTCCGGTGCTGAATCCGGTCGTCCCGTTGACCTTCGTTGAGACGGTCGCAAGGCTGGTGGTCAGACCTGCGCGGACATTGGACGTGTCGGCCTTCAGGGTGAAGGTCTTCGACGCGCCTGCCGAGATGACGAAGTTGTCAAACGAGTTGTTCGTGGTGTCGTTGGAAGTGTTGAACACGAACTCCTTCGTACCGGAAGCGCCACCAAGGAAGGTGAAGGTGTCTGCGCCACTGAAGTTCTTTCCGTTGTCGCCGATCTTCTGTGTACCGTCGTAGAGGTCGATGTCGGAGACCACTGAAGCGCCGTTGGTCATGTTACCCGAGACAGAGACCGTCACAGAGAGCGACGAGATCCTCATATCACGCGTACCCGAGTTGGTAATGGTGAAGATGAAGAGCGTGTCGGTAGACTGTGGGGTCTTGGAGCCGGAAGGCGTGTTGGACGCTGCTGCAACCACGGGCTTCGAGTTGTGATACAGGAAGCGGGTGGAGGTGGCAAACGTCGATTCAGCGCCAGATGCTCCTGCCGAGTTCGTGCCGCCGTCGATATTGGCTTTCGTGAGCTGTCCGGCAGAGCCGGTCACGTCAATATCGGTCGGGGTGGTATCGGTTGCAATGGTCCACATGGCGATAGAACCAGGGGATTGCGTGCCCGATGAAGTAAGATCCGAGTAGAGCGAGAGATTCTTACTACCCGAGGCAGGAATCGTCAGGTTAAATCCGCTGAAGACCACGCTCTGGTTTACCAACGAACCTGTAGCAAGAGTCGTTGAGCCATCTTTGAGGGATAGCTGTCCGAAGTTGCCAGTTGGTGCGTTCGAAGCCGGAAGACCATCGCCGCGAAGAACCGTGAAGGTTACTTTCTTAAGACTCAAGTCTTCATTCTTGGCTTCAAACTTCCAGGTTCCCATAAGAACGCCGTTTGCCGGAGTGAGAATCTGCTCAACCGGGCTTGACGAGTCTTTGGTGATCTTAAGGGTTCCTGCGCCAAAGGTTACCGTCTGGAGAGCCTCCGCATTTGTCGGCGGGGTGATCGAGTTGGACGTTGAAAGCCCAATCATCGTAAGACCCGCTGCCGGAATGCGAAGCTGTGCAGTAGTGGTTTCCTTCACCGCATCAGCCTTCACATCGCCAAAGACGTCGACAATAACCGGTGTGGATTTCGGAACATTAATGTTCACCGAGTAGGTATTGCCCGTCATTGTCGGGGCGCCTACCGCGATGCCCTGCTGTACGTCGTTCACCTTAAGAACAAGGTTAGAAACGGATGTTGCGTCGTCAGCACCAACGAAATCAAGCTTCACGCTTGAAATTCGCGCATCTTCCGCTACTCCACCTTGGACAACGAATGAAGCAAGCTTGGCCCCAGCCAAAGATGGCGGAACCGTGCCGTCTCCAAACGCCGTATTCTTTGCAACGGTCGCGGCGGTCGTGATGACCGCAAGGTCGTTGCCGAGAGTCTGGGTCGTGGTGTCCGGAAGGTCGGTGTAGTCGATGGACGAGATGCGCTTGACGTAGAAGTTACCTACGCCG
>JAUSGO010000016.1 GCA_030649025.1 bacterium
AAACGGGCCAGACCCAATATATTTTACCGCTTTATCACCCTGCGGCGGCCCTCTACAACGGTTCCCAGCGCGTTGTGCACCTGGAGGATTTCAAAAAAATTCCCGCAATCCTGGAGAAGATAAGGAACGGAACGATTACGCCCTTGTCCAATGAGCTGAAGCACGAACTTCTGAAGCCCGAGAAACCAAAACAGGCACATTTGACATTATAAGATTTACTTAAAAGAAAAACGCCCCACCGTGGCGGGGCGTGCGAATCTTTTGAATCTTCTCCATTCAGTTTTTCAGAAAGCTAAAGAGCCAATACTGATACTTTTTTCCGTTCTTGCCATCCAAGAGATGAAGCGGCACACCTCGCGGCATTTCCTCCCTGGGGATTCTGCCGGTGCCGAGTTTTTGAACGAGCGCTTCGGATTTCTTTGATAACGTTACGGCGTAGCCGCACACAAATCCTTTTTCGCGCATGCTCTCGATCGCCTGACGCATGAGATTCTCTGCAAGCCCCTTTCTCCGGAATGGCTTCGCAACTTTCAGCGTCGAGAAGTACACCACGCTGGGCGACAAAGGAACGGCACTAAAAGATGCGATGATTTGGCCGTTCGCCACAAGAAGGGTTGTGTGGCGGAGCTCTTTGTTCATAAACCCCTTCGAGAGCGCTGTGCCCAAGAACGTTCTTAGTCTTGCGAGGTCGAAACTTTTCGCCCGTCTTTCCTTAATGCGAATATTGGACTTGCAGCTGTTGCAGGACGCTTGGAACTTCATCTCTTTGCCCCCTTATTTTTCAAATAACCTCTATGTGCATCTGTAAGTGTTACACAAAAACAAATTTTTGTCAAATTTTGGCACAGCAAACACTCCGCCTTTCTTCGGCGGCTAGCAGGGTATGACTAAATCTATTTCCAAAGTTTTCGTTGCAGTGAGCGGAGGAGTTGACTCATCCGTTGCTTTGGCATTGCTCAAAAGGCAAGGGTATGACATTGTGGGGTGTTTTATGAAAAATTGGTCGCGCAACCTTCCCGGGCTTGAGTGTAATTGGGTGGGGGACAAGAAGGATGCGATTCGAGTTTGTGCAAAGCTTGGTGTGCCGTTCCGCGAAGTTGACCTGGAGAAGACATACTACGAGAAGGTTTTTAAGAACTTTATTCGAGAATATAAAGCGGGACGCACGCCTAATCCCGATATTCTTTGCAATAGCGAAGTGAAGTTCAAAGCTTTTTTGCAATGGGCATTGAAAAATGGAGCGGACATGATAGCAACGGGGCACTATGCAAAAATTCAAAATTCAAAAATCAAAAATCAAAATGACAAATCAAAATTCAAAATCAGATATAAACTCGCAGTTGCAAAAGACAAGAACAAGGACCAGAGCTATTTTCTCTATCGTCTTGGGCAAAAAGAGCTTTCTCGGACGCTCTTTCCGATTGGGGAATATGACAAGCCGAAAGTGCGCATGCTGGCACGCAAATTCGGACTTCCGACCGCCGATAAACCCGACAGCCAGGGCGTATGTTTTGTCGGTGAAGTTTCGCTTGAAACTTTTCTGCAGAACTTCATTCCACAAAAACTCGGCAGGATAATCAGGTTGCCGGAAAAAGGTTATTCCAATGTTCGCAAGAACATTGGAATAAGAACTTCGCTGGTTATTGGGGAGCATCCCGGGGTTTGGTATTTCACTATTGGACAGCGACATCATCTCGGCGTAAAAGGCGGCGGGAAAGTGCTGTATGTTGCGGCGAAAGATGTAAAAAGGAACATCTTATATGTTGCGCCAAAAAATCACCCCGCACTTTACAAAAAAGAGCTTTTACTCAAAGACGTATCATGGGTATCGGGCAGTGCGCTAAGACTGCCATTTCGGTGTATGGCGCGGATACGATATCGGCAACCACTCCAATCCTGCAGGATTAGAGAAGCAAAAAACAAAAAACAAAAAGCGACATTCAAGGTTGTTTTCGAGAATCCGCAGTGGGCTCCTGCCTCGGGCCAGTCAGCGGTGTTCTATAAAGATGAGAAAGTTATTGGGGGAGGAGTTATATTTACACAGCATGCCCGTTCATGGTAGGGTGAATTTTCATGAAATCTGCGGCCATGCTCCAAAAAGGTATCGCAAAAGGCATCGTGTGCACGATTTTCTCAATCGTCTTTTTTGCGTGTATCGCGCAAGGGGCCTCGGCACTGGTCATCAATGAAGTTATGTACGACCTGCCGGGAAGCGATAGCGGCCATGAGTGGGTGGAACTTTACAACGAGGGTGCGGATGCAATAACGATAGCCACGGGTACAAACGGATGGCTGTTTTATGACGGCGCCAATCACCTTTTTGGTACTCTTGCGCAGGGATCGCTTACCATTCCGTCGGGCGCCTTCACAATCCTTTCGGCAAGCACGGCAAGTTTTCTTGCGGATCACACGGGGTTTTCCGGCTCGCTTGTGTACAGCGCATTTTCTTTGGGGAACACATCCGATACGTTGCGGCTTATTGACGCGGAGGATGCGATATTAAGCGAAGTCTCCTATATGTCTTCATTGGGCGGGAATGGGAACGGAAAGACGCTTGAACGCAAGTCCGACGGCACATGGCAAGAAAGTTCCGTTGACGGCGGGACTCCCGGAGCGGCAAATAGCACGCCTGTGCCGCCGACTCCATCGCCATCCCCGACACCCGCACCAACTCCAACACCTACACCGGAAACTACTCCTACTCCAACTCCGACTCCGACTCCCACGCTAACACCTACGCCGACCCCCACACCATTGCCTTCGGCCTCCCCATCGCCCTTGCCAATACCGTCTGCACTTCCAAGAATTCATATCAACGAGTTTTTGCCAAACACCGCCGGCACCGACGCCGAGGAGGAATGGATAGAACTATGGAATGAGAGCGCGGAGCAGGTCGATATTTCCGGTTGGAAACTTGATGATGCTGAAGGAGGCTCCCAGCCGTACACAATTTTGCAGGGAACACTTATTTCCGGAGGCAGCTACGCTGTTTTTTTCCGCAAAATAACCGCCATTGCGCTCAACAACGATACAGATGCCGTGCGCCTTCTCACACCCGGCGGACAGGTGTACGAATCCGTATCGTACGAGAAACCTCCGCAGGGCGCATCTTCCAATCGCCTGTCCCAAGGAACGTTTGTGTGGTCCTGGACTCCAACACCGGGACAGAAGAATATCATTACAGGGGCGCAAGCGGTTTCTCAAGAGTCGACTTTTCCGGCTTCGCCTTCACCGCATGCAGTAAGTCCCACTCCATCCGTATCGGCAAACGCAAAAGCCACAGAGGCATCTGTGTCGCCCGCGATCGCAAAAACCGGTTATCTGCCAGCTTCTTCATCCGGTCCAGATAAGCAAGAAGGTTCCAGCAAAGTATCGGTCGGCACTTTTTCCATGTCTTCGTCTACCGCCTCGGAGATGCTTGAGGCCAATCTTGCTGATGTCGCGCCAATAGCGTATCGGTCTTTCTTTTCCCGCCATGCCTTAATCCTTGCGCTTTTCGGAGCTGCCGTAGGCGCCCTAGGGCTTGTGCAATGGAAAAGAAACAGACAAAGACTTTGAAACGTACCCTTGTACCATCCAGTCAATACAATAAACGCTCTCCCCGTAGCGCATGGGAGATACAAGAAACATTCTGTGCCGCAACCATCATCGGGTTGCGGTTTTTCATTTTTTGCGCACAACATCTTACAACCCCTTTGATTTTCTTGATTTTTACCAAAAAACCTATAAGCTAAAAGCTATCAGCTATAAGCTATTCGTATGAGCGGTCATTCCCATTGGTCAGGCATCAAACATAAAAAAGGGATTGAGGACGCCAAGCGCGCCAAGGTATTTGCAAAAATGGCGCGGTTTATTGTTATTGCCGCACGCGGGAAGGGCGGCAACCCGGATATGAATCCTGCTCTGCGCATGGCTATTGAAAAGGCGCGGGCGGCAAACATGCCTGCAGATAACATCGAGCGGGCCATAAAACGCGGCACCGGAGAGGGATTAGAAGAGACGCTGGAGGGATTTTTATACGAGGCTTTTGCCCCAGGAGGAGCGGCAGTGCTCATTGAGGGCATCACCGATAATAAAAACCGAACGCTAAGTGAAGTGCGCAAGATTATCTCGGACCAGGGCGGCCGCATGGCAGAACAGGGCTCGGTACAGTGGATGTTCGAGCGCAAGGGGCTCATTACCCTGTCGAAGGATGCTCCCGAAAACTCGTCGAGCGACGCGGAGATGAGAATCATAGATGCGGGAGCGGAAGATATCAGGCAATCGGATGAACATATAAACGTTTATACTGCGCCGGATAAGGTCATGGAAGTAAAGAAGAGGCTTGATGAGGTCGGGATAAAAGTGGAGTCTGCCGGGTTCGATTATGTGCCCAAAATGCTGGGCCCAGCGCCAGACGAGAAAATAAAACAAAAGCTTGAAGAATTCTTTGAGGCGCTTGATGAGCACGATGATGTGCAGGAAATATACTCAAATATTTGATTACGGATTGCGGATTGCGGATTGCGGATTAAGACCGCGATTCGTAATTCATAATTCGTAATTCGGGAATGATTATTTTAGGAATTGATCCCGGAAATGCGCGGTGCGGGTGGGGTGTTGTTGAAAAAAGTGGGGGGCATTTTACTTGTATCTCATACGGCTGCGTTGAGACATCAAAATCGCTTCCGGCTGCGGAGCGTCTCCTGCAACTTGATAAAGAGCTCTCCGGGCTCATACAGAAATTCGCTCCTGCCGAGGGCGCCGTTGAGGACATTTTCCTTTTTAAAAACCCAAAAACGGTTATTCGGGTTGCGGAAGCCCGTGGAGTGATACTGTCAAGATTCGCAAGAGAAGATATTCCCCTCTTTTCATATACTCCATTGCAGGTTAAGCAGGCTGTTACCTCGTATGGGAGAGCAGAGAAAGGGCAAGTGCTGAAGATGATCATGCGCATACTTAAACTTACTTCCCCGCCAGAACCAGACGACGCCGCCGATGCACTTGCCATAGCCCTGTGTCACGCAGCAATTCCCGAAGTCTATAAGAGATACAAGTAAAGAGGCGTCCGGTAGCTGCACGGAACACAAAAAAACTTTCCGATGCACATCGGAAAGTTTTTTTCTGATCCCTGCTATTCCTCCGTCAGCTCTTCGTCATCATCCTCTTCTTCCTCCGCGTCTGGAGATTCTTCTTCCAATTCCTCATCATCCGTGTCGTCTGCCGCATCATCATCGGCAGGCGCCGTTATTCCCGCATCATCGCTTCCCGCATCATCGGGATACGCAAAGAGGTGGAATGCGTTTGCAAGAGCGAGTGCAAACATATGTGTAAGATTTAATGATAATCCTGCTGCGCGTGCAATGAGCATGGGCCCAAAACAACGCTAGTACGCTCAATTGTATGCATGCAAACAACGCTGTCAAGTGGTGTCGGTGTGGAAAAATTCGTTAAGACTATTTTGGCTTACGTAAGCGGAAAAATTGTCTTTTGCCCACGCGCAACACTGCTCCGTCCTTGATATCTCCGGCCTGTATGCTTTTCCGCCAGTCTTTGTGCGTTATTCCGTCCAGCTCCACGCCCCCCTGTTCCATGAGGCGCTTCGCTTCATTTTTTGAGGGAACGATATTCTCGCGCACAAGAAACTCCACCAAAACAAAACCAGGACCCGTAAGAAGGATCTCCTTAATATTCTGCGGAGTCTCTTTTTTTTGAAAAACGCGCACAAATTCTTTTTCCGCGCCCTCGGCAGCCGAGAAGCCGTGATAAAGCGTTACAACCTCCCGAGCAAGACGCATTTTTGCATCTTTGGGGGATAGACTTCCTCCGCGAAGCGCATCAATGATCTCTTGGATCTCGCTGTGCGGCAGATGCGGACACGTAAGGTTGAAATACTCGTCTGTCACCGCATCATCTATAGCCATGAGCTTACCGTACATATCGTTCGGGGTATCCGTAATATTTATGATGTTACTCCACGAAGTGGACATTTTGCGCCCATCCGTGCCAACAAGCATCGGAGTGGTCAGCACATCCTGCGGTTCCTGACCGTAATACTTTTGTATTTCCCGCCCGGCATGGAGATTGAAAAGCTGATCCGCTCCGCCAACTTCTACATCCGCTTTTACGGCTACCGAGTCGTATCCCTGCATTAAGGGATAGAACAATTCCCGTATACTGATGTCCTCATTTTTTTGCAGGCGTTCTTTAAAATTATGTCGGGCAAGCATTTGTTGAACAGAAAAAATTTCCGCAAGCTTTGCGATTTCCTGAAGTTTAAGCTTGCCAAGCCATGTACTGTTGTAGCGAACCTCGGTCTTTTTCTTATCCAGTATCTTCCAGATCTGCGGCAAGTATCCTTTTAAATTTTCTACCACTTGTTTTTTGGTGAGGAACGGGCGCTTTGACAGTTTATCCGATGGGTCTCCTACTTGTGCCGTAAAATCGCCAATGATGAGGACAATCGTGTGGCCGAGGTCCTGAAATGACCGCAATTTCCAAAGAGAGATTGCCCTGCCGATGTGAATGCGCGGCCCCGTCGGGTCAATGCCGTGTTTGACGCGGAGTTTCTTTCCGGAGCGTAGTTTTTCCTCAAGATGTTCTTTTACTTCAACGCTGTGTACCTGCCCGATGAGCCTTAAGATGCTCTCATCCCGCGAGTACTTGACCGGCATGCCGACGCCATCCTTTCTTTTTAATCGAGTCTGGGATCGCATACGATGAGCTATGATATGAGTAGAAGCCATAAATATTTAACAAGATCTCTCCGGTAAGAGTTTTTTAATTTTAGAAAAATGTTGATCCGTGATCACCCGTAAAATTCAATTCCACAAATTTGCACCCACCGGAAGATTTTGCCATTATCGATATTATTCTTAGTGTGCGCCTTGTAGGGATTGAACCTACGGCCTCTTCCGTGTCGAGAAAGCGCTCTTCCTGGACAAGTCCTATTTTTCAGAAACATGGTGCTTGCCCGCGAATCGTGAAGACTTTCACGATTCGCCCACTTCGCTAAAACATGGTGGGCGGCACAGGGGTCGAACCTGTTGCCTCGTCGATGTCAACGACGCGCTCTAACCAGTTGAGCTAGCCGCCCTAAAAAATTTTAACAGAGAAAGCCAACGAAGCGCTCTGGTCTTGGGCAAGTTTCATTTTCCGGAAACATTGTACTTTCCCGAGAACCAATCATGTTTCGGAAACATTGAAGTTGCCCGCCAGATTCTCCACCGGAGAATCTGGCCCCGTGAAATGTTCTGCCAGAGCATTTCACCCACCTAAGATAGTCGCTCGAGAATTTTAAATAGTATAGACCGGAAAATTTTAAGTTTCAAGCTTCAGACTTTAGCGTTACCCTCATACGCATCAGCAACGCGCAATATGGTAGATTCGTCGAAGTGTTTGCCCATGATCTGCAGGCCCACGGGAAGTTTCTTACCATCTCTTTCAACGTAGCCGCAATTAAGAGAAATGGCGGGAATGCCGGAGATGTTCGCAGATACGGTATAGACATCGGCAAGATACATGGAGACGGGATCGCTCTTTTCTCCGATTTTAAATGCGGGCGTCGGCGAAGTGGGGGAAACGATGACGTCATATTCTTCAAAAGCCTTTTTAAAATCTTCAACGATAAGCGTACGAACCTGCTGGGCTTTTTTGTAATACGCATCATAATATCCTGCGGATAGAGCGTAGGTGCCAAGCATTACCCGCCGCCGTACCTCATTCCCGAATCCTCTTCCGCGTGATGCGGTGTAGACTTCGAAGAGATTTTTTGCGTCAGTCTTGATATCAGTTGAAGCGGAATAGCCATAGCGGATACCGTCAAATCTCGCCAGGTTGCTTGATACTTCGCAGGGCATAATGACGTAATACACTGCAAGCGCCCAGTGTGTGTGCGGCAGGGACACTCCACCGATACGCGCACCAAGCTTTTCTAAGGTAAAAATTGCCTGCCGCACGGCTTTCTCAACATCCGCATCAATGCCTTCGGCAAAGTATTCGTTGGGAATCCCTACCCGCAGACCCTTGATATCTCCCGTAAGGTCTCTGGTGTAGTGCGGCACCCGGTCGCGCGCCGTCGTTGCATCAAGCGCATCGTGGCCGGCAATAACCTCAAGAAGCGCCGCCGCATCCCAGACAGTTTTGGCTAAAGGGCCTATCTGATCAAGCGATGAAGCCATGGCGATAAGACCGTGGCGGGATACGCGCCCGTAGGTAGGCTTTAACCCTACAACACCGCAAAATCCCGCAGGCTGCCGTACCGATCCTCCCGTTTCGGATCCTAGCGCCGCAATGGCCATGTCGGCGGCAACCGCTACGGCCGAGCCGCCGCTGGATCCTCCGGGAACCCTTGAAGTATCATGAGGATTTTTGGTTGGTCCGAACGCAGAGTTTTCCGTCGAAGCTCCCATGGCAAATTCATCCATATTTGTCTTCCCCAAAAATACCGCCCCTGCGTCGCGCAATCTTCCTATGGCCGTAGCATCGTATGCTGCAATATAATTTTCTAAAATGCGCGATGCGGCCGTGGTCTTTAGTTCCTTGATAAGTATGTTGTCTTTTACGGCGATGGGGATTCCGGTAAGAATTCCTCCCTCTTTTTTTTCTAAAACCTCATCGGCTTCACCAGCCATGCGAAGCGCTTCTTTCTTGGTGATTTCAAGATACGCATTAAGCTCTGGATTTTTTTCTTGCGCGCGCGAAAGATGGTCCGCCGCAAGTTCTCTGGCGGAAATTTCCTTTTTGTGCAGCAGTTCTGATGCTGTTTTGATGGTGAGATGTTCGAGCATACCCCGATACCAATATACGAATTGATGCGAATGAAACGAATATTCGTATCATTCGAATGCATTCGTTGATTTGTGTCGCGTTTTATTCAAATACCGCCTTTACTTTGATATGGCCTTCTTCGCGCTGCGGCGCCTGACCTAGCAAATCTTCTGCGCTGGATTGCTCCGGCCGTTCCTCGGACAAGGTGTCCTTCCGGAGGGCATTCACGATTCCCGTAACCTGCTTAGTCGGCTCAACCCCTTCCGTTTGTACCTCTCGCAGCTTTCCGACAAAATCCAAAATAGTCCCAAATTCATTTTGGAGCTTCTCGAGCTCCGCATCATCAAGCCGGATGCGGGCAAGCTCAGCGATTTTTCTTACATCGTCCGTCGTAAGCATAGCTTCTCCAGCATATCAATTAAAAAACTCCCGCGCAAGGCGGGAATTACGTCATCGTTAAAGCAAAAAATCTATTTGTTAAGTAATTTTAAAAATTCCTGCTCGGTAAGTATCGATACGCCGAGCGTTCTTGCTTTCTCGTACTTCGAGCCGGGATCCGCTCCCGAGACGATGTAGCTAGTTGATTTTGAAACCGACTCCGAAATATTACCGCCCGCTTGGCGGATTTTTTCTTTTGCCTCATCCCGCGTCATCGTTCCCAGACTCCCCGTAAGCACAAAAGTCTTGCCGGAAAGTTTTCCTCCGGCCCGATGCGTTACGGAATTTTCAATGACCACTCCCGCTTTTTTAAGTTCACGGATCACGCTGCGGTTTCGCGTGTTTTTAAACCACGCCACGATGCTCCGGGCCATCACTTCTCCCACTTCGTGCAACTCCAGAAGTTTTTCGTATGACGCGTCCTGGAGCGCCTCAATGCTGCCAAAGGCGTTGGCAAGTTCAATTGACGTCTCTTCTCCCACGTGCCGGATGCCAAGTGCATACAAAAATCGGTGCAGCGGAATACGTTTTTTTACTTCAATGGCTGCGATGAGTTTTTTTGCCGACGTTTCGGCAAAACGTTCGAGCGGCAACAAATCACCAATGGTCAGCGTGAAAATATCCTGCCTGTCGGCAACAAGATTCTGTTCCAGAAGCTGGTCAATGATCTTTGGCCCCATGCCGACAATGTCGAAGGCCGCGCGCGAGACGAAATGATACAACTTCTCACGCTCCTGCGCGGCACAGCGCGGATTGGAGCATCGGTGAATAGCCTCGTCGTGACCCCTTACCACGCGCGAGAGACAGACCGGACAGACTTTTGGCATGTGAAAAAGCCTTTCTTTTCCCGTACGCATGCGCGTCAGCACCACCTTCACGTCGGGGATAACGTCTCCGGCTCTCCCCACGATAACCGTATCCCCGATGCGCACATCAAGCCTTTGTATCTCGTCCTCATTGTGTAGTGTGGCACGCGAGACCGTAACTCCGCCAACGTCCACGGGCCTTAAGTGCGCTACGGGAGTAAGTGCACCCGTACGGCCGACCTGCACCACAATATCCTCCACCACGGTGGTAGCCTCGCGTGAGACAAATTTATATGCGATGCCGCCTCTAGGGGTTTTCCCAACCACACCAAGGCGCAAGAGCACTTCATTGCGGTTCACCAAGACCACGATACCGTCTATTTCATAATCGAGTTTTTCGCGGATCTTTTTTACATGTCCGTGGAATTGCTCTATCTCTTTCAAGAAACCGAGACGTTTATTGTGGGGTCCCGTTTTAAATCCAAGAGCCTTCAGGATAAAATGTTCCTCTTCATGTGTTTTCTGCCCCATGTTGGTTATGAGCGCGTACGCAAAAGAGTCAAGATGACGCGAAGCCGTAATCCTGGGATCAAGCTGCCTCACGGAGCCGGCAGCGACGTTTCTGGGGTTGGCATATGGCTCTTCCCCCCTCTCCTTACGTTCCCGGTTGAGTGCGGAAAAAGCCTTTTTGGGCATAAACACTTCTCCTCGCACTTCCAGAGTTTCCGGCCAATGCTTTTCCAGGAACCGGGAAATGTGAAAAAGCTTCATGCGCCGCAATTCGGAAATGACATCTTGTTTTTCGCCAAGCTTCAGAGGGATAGCTTCAACCGTTTTCAGATTTTGAGTAACATTTTCTCCGATCTTCCCGTCTCCACGCGTGGATCCCTCAACAAAAAAACCGTTCTTATAGACCAGTGAGATTGCCAGCCCATCAATTTTAAGTTCTACATAATAATCTCCAAGAAGCGGGCGCGTGATAGGAGAAAGAAGTTTTGCATTCCGTTCTTCCCACTCTTTCATCTCCTCTGGGGAAAACGCATCGGTAAGCGAGAGCATGGGGACCCCGTGTCTGATTTTTTCGAACTTTCCAAGCGCCCTGCCGCCGACGCGCTGGGTCGGCGAATTCGGCGTGATGAGTTCCGGAAACTGCGCCTCGAGCATCTCCAGTTCATGCTTGAGCGAATCCAGGGCTGCGTCGGAGATCTCTTGCCTATCTAGGGCATGGTAAAGGTATCGGTGGTGATCGATCTCCACCCGCAGTTTTTCTATGCGTTTTTTAGCATCGGCCTTAGTCATGGAACAGATAACAACGCTACGCTAAACAGGTAACAAATAGAAACACCTATGCTAAGCAAATCACAAGACCTGTTATTTGTTTTTTGCTGCCTGCTTGTTGTTCTTACGGCACATCGATGTACCTCTGAGAAATTGTTGTCTGAACCCGAACATCCTGCCGCTCTTTAAAATCTTTTTGGGTAATCGATTGCACATGAAGTACGATAGTGGCGCGCGGCTGACAAAGATCGAATGCCGTGCCGGGACAGGCGCTTCCCAAAGGAGGCTGTCCTACGCCGCGAATGAGAAAACCGGAGTCATCCGTCAAAAGCGCGACTTCCTGGCCGTTCAGGATCTGGACGTTTGGATTAGTATCATCACACGGGTCCTGGGTAAAATCTATATCATTGACCAGCCGGTGCAAATTTGCAAAAGGAAACGGTATCGCTACGGGATATTCTTTAATACAATAGCTTATCGGCTTGTTATCGGAACTTCGAATGATATCCAGCTCCTTGCTGTACGTATCCGCGGGAGAATTATTGCCGTTATCGGTGCAAAAACGAACCCCGCCGGTATTCCCGCAAATGGTGGAGGCACGGATCTCGCGCGATAACGTATCCATGATAATGCGCGCATTGCTTGAGGCCTGCTCAAACGCAATGACTTTTCTCTGGCTGACGATTGAATCAAGGAAAACAACCGAAATCAGCGTGAGCACGACGATCATGAGCGTCGCCCCAACCAACGTTTCGATCATGGTAAAACCCTTTTGACTGATCAATTTCATTCAAATTATCCAATGACGAATTACGGATTACGGATTAATTTAATTCGTAATTCGCAATCCGTAACTTAAAATTTACAATCTGCTCCAGTATTAGAGGAAGCTCCCCAAATAATCCACCCATTTTGTGAGACGGCTCTCCAAAAGAATGCAGTTGGCATCCGGACATATTACGGGTTCCGTGTCCGAGTTCCAGAATACTTTTATTTTCACATATATCTCCGCGCATTCGGTCGAGCAGCCGACGGGATATTTTTCTATTCTTACTGCACGCCGGAAACCGGAATCACTCCATCCTGCGGTGCTGCAGGCGCCAGTGACGCAAAGATTCGCATAAAAACCCGTTGCGTCTTGAACGTAGACCTGCTGCCATTCTTTCGCCGCAGAGCAACAGGCCACGATCCAGCCGCTTGAAATATCATCATTGTCTACAAGCCGGATGCGCGTCTGAAATCCCACCGGACCCGTTGCGGGAATATCGTCATTCCATTGGGGATTTGTCGGCGGAATGCCGGTTTGCTTGATCGCATCGGATATTTGCAGCAGGGTGTTGTCTCGGATATTACGCACAACCTCAATTCCCTCCTGGGCAAGGTTCGCAGCGATGATCTCCTGCCGAACGGCGGGAGAGATATGAATAGTCTTTGAGATAACGATAAAAGCGCCGGTTGCACCGACAGTAAGCACAAAAAGCGCGATAATGGTTTCGATGAGGGAAAAACCATTTTTCGCATGTGGGTAGCGAATCTTTGTGTTGTTCATGAAATTCAGAAGAGCATCCGTCTTTTGAGAAGCCCTTAGGGAGCCGCAATGCAGGCGGATGAGCCATACGACGAGTCAACTTCGGGAGTTGTCGCTCGCAGACGGTAGCAGGCAAACGTGCCGCCGGGAGTATTCCCTATATTATCCGAGTATGATGTCTGGTTCGTGATATTGATCAGTTCGGTAAAGTTTGAACAGCTTGGTCCGATGACCGTGCATCGCTCGATCTTGTATCCGGTATTATTTACCGAATTATCCGTCCAGAAAAGGTTTATCTTTTTCCCGGGACCCGTGGTGAACGAGAGGCCGCTGGGCGCAAGAAGCCAGGTTCGGAGAGAGAACGTACTTGAGTACGATGAATACGCGCCTGTGGTGGCCGCACGCATGCGATAGCAATATTTAGCTTCTTGGCTAAGACCGCTATCGGTGATACTGCGTGCGCCGGTAGTAGCCGTACCGGCAATGGTCGCAACGACCGCAAAACTCACCGCAGAACAGTTCGCATCTCCGCGCTCAAGATACGTATTCATCTCTCCCAGAGAATTATCTTGCCAGTTTATCTGCGCGGCGGTGAATCCGGTCGAGGTTGTTGTTGCCAGAATCGACGGCGTATTGGGCGGCGTGAAGACGTTTCCCGACGCATTGGAGCATGTGGAAACGCCGATGGCATCCACTGCTTTGATGCAATACTGATATGCATTGCCTTCCGTTACCGATGTATCGGCATAAGTAAATGTGCTGCCGCCGATGTCCGCGCCGACTTGCGCACCGCTTGATGCGGGGTTACACGCTGCGCCGCTACAGCGAATGACTCTGAATGCGGTCGGTACGCCCCAGGTATCGGTGAAATTCGAAAGCCAGAAAAGATCAATGCGAGTACTGGAGACGACCGTAGGAGGCGTATTCAGTGTCGGGGTTTTGGGCACAACGTCTGGCGTGGTAAATGTCACGCAATTAGAAGGAGCGGAGTCTCCGGTCGCATTTACCGCTTTTACCCAATATGCGTATGCGGTCTTCGGCCTTGTTGCCGGAGACATTACATCTATATAACTTCCCGGCTGAGGCCCGGGAGTTCCGGTGCCAATAAGCGTCGATACAGCCGGAGCGCCACTACACAAAGCGCCATTGAACCGCTCTATTTTGACATTCTGGATAGTGCTTAAAGGAGGGTTGGTCCACTGTAAATTCACCTGTGACGTTGCGCCAGAGCCCGTGCCGGAGCTTGTGGGAGCCGGAAGCGCCTGAAGATTCGTTGGCGCACCGGCATAGGTCGTTGCGTAAAGCGTATTTGAACACGAAGAAGAATAGGGCCAGGAGGCATTTTGCCCTATGATGCAATATCCGTATGTTGTGCCTTCAGAAAGCGTCGTATCTGAAGCCGTAAAATCCGGAGATGTTCCCGTATACGTAAGGGTCGTGTCAACGGGCGTGCAGGCACTTCCCGTACAGCGCCTTATGATAAAACTTGTGGCAACCTTGAACTTGCCGCTTGTCGGCGAATCAGCGGCGATGTCATGCCAAGAAAGATTAATCCGGGTATCCGATACGACAACGGGAATGGCAAGTAGTGGAGGATACGGCGCCTCATCTTCCGTTTTTGAGTTTGCTTCCCTGTAAGCCCAGGCCGAGGGACCCGAAGCATTGATTGCGCGCACGCGATAGCAGTAAAGCGTATTTGGCGTCACGCCAAGAGGACTTTGTGAATCCGGTGGACATCCGGGTCCGGGAGGTGACGGATAACGAGTTGCGTCGCAATCATTGTAATTCGTATCGTCTTGTGGGGTGGTGACAAGGGAAGAGAAAACGGCCGTCACATCGCATGTTCCGGGAGCAACAAGGGTTGATCGCTGAAGCTCGAATGAGGATTCCGTGGCGATCGAGGGGAAATTCCCTCCCCAGTTAAGAAATACTTTCCTTGAAGATGCGTTAGCCGAGGTCCAGAGAGGAGCTGGCGGAGATGTAAGAGTGCTTGCGGTATTGCTGTAGCCGGAAGGACCTGTCGCATTTGTCGCACGTACTTTGTAACAATACGTGGTCTCGGCGGACAAGCCCGTGTCCGTATAAGTGCCGGTATTTGCTGAAACAATGATCGTCTGAAGCGTTGATGCGCAACCCGGCGCCATGCGCACGATCTCAAAATTCGCCTCGTTGACCGCATTGTCGATCCAGGAAATTTTTATTTCTGACACGGAAAGAGGCAGGGCAGAGAGACCGGAGGGGTCTGCCGGGACAGAGGGATAACACTGTCCTATTGCCGTGGGGCCCGGACATCCTGGCACGGTACAGCAGATATCACCCAATGCGTCATTCGCACAAAGCCCTCCGATGCCGCAGGCGATAGTCCCCCCGCAACCGTTCGACCAATACCCGCAAACCGCGCCTCCGGAAACTATATTTGCGCAAAAAAACGGCACGCAGGGCTTGGAAAGCACCTGTCCGCTCCTAATCTCAATGCGGCCGGAGCTTGAAACGCGGATTTGGCGAAGTATTGCCGTGTTGTCGGAAAATTCCAGAGGAAAATCGGTATAAGAAAGGGTTGAGCTTGCGGTCGGATCTGCTACATGGAGCACAAAGGTGGCGGGGTCTGGCGGTTCGAAATACACGTCATCAAGCACCGCCCCCAACACAAAACGAACTTTCCCGGCTTCGGGAAGCAGGAAACTTTTCACGGTTGTTGTGGAAACGTAAGATGTCGCCGGGCATGAAGCGGGATTATTTGTGTTGTCAAAACATTCGCGCTGGCCCTTCCATTGTCGGGAATACCTTGAAAGATTGACGCCGCAGGGCACTGACGTTGAGGAAGGAATCTTCGTATACAAAATATAAGAATTTGGATCTCCCGTCGCGGGATTGGGTGCGTGAATTCCAAAACCGCACGGTGGAAGCCCGCCGAACTGCGTTGGATCGCTTGAAAGCGCTAATGCCTGCGCTGTGCGGATGTCCTGCGCAAGCTTATTTGCCGCCCGCTCCATGGAGCCAACGGACCCCACGCGTCTGTAGCTTGTTAAAACCGTTGCGCCGATAAGCATCGAGATGCCAATAACCACCAAAATTTCCATGATCGTGAAACCATTGTTGCGAACTATTATTGCTTTATCTTTTATATACTCCTGGTGCATAGCGAAATTTTGGAAGAATATTATTACCTTCAAATTCAAAATTTAAAACTTTCCACAAATTTTTCTTTTTTATTTTTGCGTTCCTTACCACCTGAACGGCGCGAGATGCACCGACTTTAGTATAGCATCTCCGAAGAAAAAAGCGGCGATTGCGGCGGGAGCCAAAAACGCTCCGAACGGCACTTCCGATTTCAACGTCTTTTTATTGACCAGGATGAGCGCCAAACCGACAAGAGAACCGCTGAAAGACGCGAGCAGAAGCGCAACAAGAACATTCCAAAATCCAAGAAACAATCCCATGAAGACTGCGAGCTTCACGTCGCCAAGTCCCATCCAGACACCACGAGAAATAATGATGAGTAAAAGAAAAAATGCCGCCCCGACCAAAGATCCTGCCACGTTTGGCAAACTGCAATTCACTGTTGGAATTCCGCACGCAAAGATAAAACGGTTGGCGAGAATGAGACACGAAAAGAGCGCAATAGCGGGCAACATGACACGGTCGGGGATGAGAAAATGGCGTACGTCCGTTACAAATATGACCAAAAACACGCAGATAGCGAATAACGCATAGCTGATGGCAAGAATATTTGTAACATCGGGAAAAAGTCCGGTTATAGAGAATTGTGTTGCTGCTTCAGAAACATTCGGCAAAAAACCAAGGGGCTCTGTTGCGCGCTTCTCCATCCACCAATATGTAAAACTAAAAAGAACGCCGCTTGACAGCTCCACAAGAGGATATTGAAGGGAGATGCGTTCTTTGCACGAACGGCACCTGCCGCCAAGGACCACAAAGGACCATAACGGAATGAGTTCGTACCACTCGAGAATTCGCGCGCAATGACGGCAGTGGGATCGCCTCTGCACCACCTCCTCGCCTTCCGGAATGCGCCAGATGAGCACATTAAGGAAGCTTCCCACAATAAGGCCGAGAAGGAATAAGAACACCAGAATAAACCATAGGGGCATCATAAACATAAGTATACCCGTTAGGAGAAGCTCGACCAAGGGATAGTGGGGGATTTATTTTTCGAAAACTCTGTTTGAGCAATCAGGTTCTCGCTACCGAATATACCGTAAAACTTTCGAAAGAGCCGCAGATGCCGGCGGTTTCCACGAATCAAGTATTCGGGCAACAACTCGATAAAAAAACTGCCCCATGGGCAGTCCGGTATTTTTATAAAGCCGCTTGCAAAGGAAGAACAAATATGTGAAAACAATTGGCGTTGATCTCCTCCGTAGCATCAATAAGTCCGGCCATTTCGTAGGATACCAGCAATTCGCGCATCCAAAGACGCTCCTTCTGCGTCATGGGCTTGAGAGAAATATCAAACGCCGCGCCGGTGAGATGAAGCGAACGCCTATCTCCGTGAGGAGAAGCTGCGCTTGGATTCTTCTTGCGCTGAGCGGTCTTCGATTGCACCGTCTCGACGAGCGAGGTGATTTTGATGCGTTTTTGAAATTGCGCGTGGTGCTGGCGCGCGATATCCTCAAGAAACCTGCCTGCTCCGGGACGGAGATACCGCAAAGGCCGCGGCACCTTACTAAGAAAGTATGTCCGGGTTTTTCGCGGAACAGAAACAAGGAGTTTTAATCCGACGTGCTCCCCTAAGACTTTCGCATTTTCCATGCGCCACCAGCCGGCGTCGTTTGCGATACGGTTCTGACACAAAAGCAAGTCCTGAGATCCCTTCAGTTCATTGGGACGGGTATCGGAAGCTATCGATGATTTCCGCGCGACCTTGCCTTTCTTCTGCATGACTGCGCTGCCATTCGAAGAAAAAAACAAAATTATAAAGAACGCCGTGACGATAAACCTGAAAGTCATTCTTCCTTCCCTCCCTTACTTTTCGGTATCGGTATGGCTTTTCCCATGCTTGGCAAGAACCGACAAATCAACATCGAGACGGCTTTTTTTATCGGCAAGCAGTGCCATGCCAAGAATAATGAGCACAACGCCGGGTATAATGGGAAGAAAGATCCCAAGAATTCCGACAAGAATCAGCAGATATGCTTTTTGACGATAGCTAAGCTTCATAGAGAATATAATACCATGCGTTAGAAATTTAGAGAAGGCCGTTGAAGCGCGCGCTCAGAAGCGTCGAGTGCCTCATTTACCAGGCGATCTGCCTGGATGTTTTTTTCTCTTGGAATGTGCGTAAATGTCACGCCGCCAAAATCCATCTTGAGATTCCGCACCGCAAGATATAATTTCCCTATATGTTCTTCGGTTATTTTATAACGATCGGAGAGCTGCTCCACCACAAGCTGGCTGTCTATCCGAAACTCTACGGAGAATTTTGAGGACGCCTTCAGGCCCCATAATGCTTTTAACTTCTTCAACGCGAAAATAACGGCCTCGTACTCCGCTTCGTTGTTGGTGCGCTCTCCCAGATACTGGCCATAGGTCTTAAGAACCTCTCCTTTTTCATTTTGCACCACAATGCCCAGCGCGGCGGGACCCGGGTTTCCACGGCTGCCGCCATCGGTGAAAACGATAAATTTTTCTGAAGAAAGTTTCTGCATATAATTAGGGGGTGCGGGAGCCGGGGTCAAGGTCCACCAGCTGCAATTCAATGGCGTCTCTGCCGTTCCAAAAGTTTTGGGAAAGCTTTGCAATGACGTCCACCGTGCTCCCACGCGAAAGTTCTTTTATCCGCCCGCCCAGTCCAAATCCGATGGCCTCGATGTTTGAGGCCGGCCTTGACGATCTGGCAGAAGAAAGAAGGCGCAATTTAAGATGCCGCTCTCCGTTTCCAACCGCGCGCACATACGCTATGGCAAGCCCTCTAAGAAGGAATTTCGGCTCGATATTGTCTTCGCCGAAGGGGGCAAGTCTTTGCACTGTAGCATAGGTTTTCTCGTTTATATCAACGTGTGAAAGCTCGGCGTCAACAACGAGTGCATCTTCTTGTGCGGACGCTCCCTCAGTTCGCAGAACCTTTTCTCCCGCCCGTAAAAATATTTCTCGGACACGATCCAGATGTTCCGGCTTTGTGGTAAATCCCCCGGCATGAGGATGGCCGCCGGCATCGGAAAAAAGTTCCGAATGGGCATGTACGGTCTCTACGATGTTAAAAGCGCCGAAAGCCCTGGCATTGCCGACAACGCGTCCGCCTTCTTCGTTCTCAACGGCCAAAATAACAGGTCGCGCCACTTCCTGCATGACGCGTTGGGCTGCGAGCCCCAGAACGCCGGGAACCCAGCTGGAGGAGCTTTCGAATACCACTGCGGGTTTTTGAGAATATTTTGAAACACGTTCAAGAACCTCTGCCACAATGATTTCGGTAACGAGCTGGCGCTCTCGATTCCGTTCATCCAGATGCCTGATGAGCAGCGGGATTTCTTCTTCTCTGTCGGTCGTAAGCAGACGGAAGCTGATGGAGGCATGTGCCATGCGTCCCATTGCGTTCAGCCTCGGGATGAGCGAAAAATGAACATCGCGAACAGAAAATCCTTCTTTTAGTTCGCAGAATTCAATAAGCGCACGAAGTCCCGGGCGTTGAGTTTTTGCAAGAACATCAAGTCCTTCTCGCACCATTGCTCTATTTTCATTCTTGAGCGGCATGGAATCGGCAAGCGTGGCAAGGGCGACAAGATCAAGAAAGCTTATAGCTTTTAGCTTATAGTTTATAGGAGAAGATGCGGTATTGGTATGTGAAAGAAGGGCGCATGCCAGCTTAAAGGCAACGCCGGTGCCGGCAAGCCCCGAAAACGGATAGCCCGACCCCGGATCTTTCGGATTCAAAATCGCGTAGGCAGGAGGGAGTTTGGCGGGCACGCTGTGGTGGTCCGCAATAATAACGTCAATTCCCCTTTCATTCGCCCAAGCTATTTCCTGAACATCGGTAATACCGCAGTCAACCGTGATGATAAGTTTGGCGCCTTCCTCACAGAGTTCTTCCAGATGCATCATCGACAAACCATAACCCTCCTTATTGCGATCAGGAATATGTACGTTCAGAAGATGCTCATATCCTAGATCCCGAAAGACCGTAAAAAGTATTGCGCTGCCGCACACGCCATCACAGTCATAATCCCCCCAAATAACGATCTTTTCTTTATTTGCAAATGCCGTATAAACCCGACTAACCGCTTTTTGCATGTCCGAAAATAAAAAAGGGTCGTGAAGATCCCGATCGATGCTCGGATTCAGAAAATTTTCTGCATCTTCGGCGTTCCGAATGCCCCTGTTCCATAAAAGTTGAGGAATGAGGGGCGAAGCGTCTTGTAATTCATTAAAAAATTCACTAGGCGCTTTCGGTGCTACGGTCCAGATCGATTTCATAGTATTGCTTGGGGAAACCCATTTCAACGCCTTAGAAGGGCGCTGCGGCACTTATCCGGGACAGATTTCATGCATTGAATACATTGAAGCTGTCCGCGAAATGCTCCCCCGGAACATTTCGCCCCCGCACCATCTAGTCCCCCCGGAGGGAATCGAACCCCCATCAACGCCTTAGAAGAGCGCTGCTTTATCCGTTAAGCTACGGAGGGAGACGCATGATTCTTTTTTATATTATATGAAAAAACTCTTTTCGTCGAGAAAAGAGGAGCGTAAAACTTAAGCTCACGCCGAATCATTAAAAAGGATTTCTTGGCATGCCGCTAAGTTGTTCTTCCAGGTTGCGCGGACGCGCTTCAATGCGATCAATGACTTTCTGGTAAAGCTGGGTATTGAACACGGTCTCCTGTGGCTTGGGGGGCCGGGTCGCAAAAAGCGGCGGATAGAAAAACTGATAAAAAAGAAAGGCGGCGTACCCGATGACAAAAATAAATGCGGCACCAAAGAGCAGGTCTCCGTGCGCGCGGACAAAGCGCGCCATGATATGTAGAGGAGTCGACAAAGATTTTTTAGGCGAGGACATAAAAATATTTTGAACTTATTTTGGCGCGTATCGGTTATGAACGCCTTTGGGATAAATTCCGAACCGCTAAAATTATGGCATGGCGTAAACCCGTATTCTGACGCTTGCGGCAATGTCACCCGAAGAAGATTTGAATGAGGTTGATTGATTTTGGCCAGACGCCGTGCCGTATGTTTGCATGCCTTTTATTGGTGAAAAAAGGGCTTGCTCGATATCAACGGCGTAAGCGAAATTTTCCAGGTGAGCTATAAATTCCATAAGGTGCTCAAACGACCCCACCAGCGTCAGTTGAAAGACAAAAGATGATTTTATATTTGCTCCGGCGACCAACGAAGGCTCGCTTATCAGTTGGATTTCCTTGTAAAGTTGGACTTCTCGTGCAAGATCTTCCATGGCCTCGATGAACGACACGAGATTCTCGGGATCAAGAAGCTGGGACCTGATAAGCTGGATATTCGCGCTGATGCGTTCAAATTCTGATTTTGTTGAAGAAAATTTCTCAACAGCACTCTCAAATCCTTCTAGGCGATAAAATAGGTCCTGGTAGCGTTCGGGAAAGCTCTGTAGGTGCAAGTATAAAGGCAGTATGACCCCAAGGATCATGCCGGCACCGACTACCAGCCATAGCGTGCTAAAAAGTATGACCTTATCTTTTCCGCTTAAATGCGTCATGAATGCGGGCTACTGTTTGGCTTTGGAAATAATGGTCAGTGAAAACGTGAAGGGAATGTCCGTTTCGCGAAGAAGATTGGCAAGAGGAAAATTAATGTCACCGTACCCGGAAGATTCTTTTTGTATCTTATCCCTCAGGAGGAGCAATTGGCTTCTCGTTGGCGCCATGCCCGAAAAAACTATTTTCTGCGCCTGTATATCAACGCTAAGCGTTGTAAGCTGAATAACCGGGGGAATAAGGGCGATCAAATCTTTGATTGCGCCAAATGCCCGCAACTGCTCTTCTTGGATGCGATTCATGCGCTCAATATCATTCTTGAAAAGACGCAATTGTCCTTGAAATTTGGTGATCTCCTTTACTTCCGACACGTTCGACAGATTGGCAATGCGTTGGTTGAGTTCGCGGACCTTCCACTGTCCAAAAAGCTCTTGGCCGAACATGAGCAGTGAAAGGAATAAGAGTAATAAGAAAAACATCTCGCCAAAAAACATGACGCGCCAGTTCAGCTCTTCAAATTGAAGATTTTTTTTCGCCTGCTCCGGTAGAAGGTTTATAGACATGAAATGGAATTAGTGTGCGCCTCCAAATTCGTGATATCCCCGCAAGGCAAGCCCCAGCGCCGTTGTGTAGCCAAGGGAATCTTTAAAGGGAAGCATCGGAACTTCGCGAAGAGGGGGGCGTAAAATATTTACCCAGGGATTCGCCAATAGAACGGCGATCTCCGCTTCCTGCGCAAGAGCGGCGGTAAAACCCGGGGTTTGCACGAAATCTCCACAAACAAGAATTTGTTTTACCTCTACGTGCAATTGGTGCGCATGCGCCGAATGAGTCTGAAAAAAATCGATATACTGGCGCGCGTATCCGGCAAGCGCTTTTATTGTCACTCCCATAGAAGAACTTGTGATATCCTTTCCCGCGATGGAGACGGAAGCGGTAAAACGCACCATGGAACCGGCATAAATAATGAATGTCGTCCGATGGTGCGCCACGTCAATGATCAATAAAATTTCCTCGCCGCCCGTCGGGGGAACGATGCTTCTGGCGGAGGAGAGAGCATCGACTTCAAATGCAACGGGCTTAAGGCCGACTTTTTCAAAAAGTGCGGCATAGCTATCCACCAAAACCTTTGGAGAGGCGGCCACAAGAATATCAAGGTGGTCATCGCCACTATGCCGAGCAATCTCCCAATCATAATAGACCTCGGCCAGAGGTAGCGGGATGTTCGCCTCAATCTCCCAAATAATCGCCTGGGTGATTTCTTCGGAAGCCATCTTGGGTAATTGTACGATACGGATGAAACTTTGGGGTTCCGGCAAAGACGCCATAACATACTTTGTGCGGATACTTCCTCCCTTGGCAGTCGTCAAAGCCTCTTGCAGGGCTGCTATGGTTTTTGGCACGTCGGTTATGGTGCCGTTCACCACCGCGCCTTCTTGAAGCGTCACGGCGGAGAAGCCTGCCAGCGTCAAAGAACCTCTTTCTTCTTTAAGATACGCGAGACGTATGCTGTGATCGGATATATCACATCCAAACGCCGACGGACGAACTTTAAATAATTTTTCGAAATGATTCAAAATTGCCATATATTTTCCTCTTCAAGGTTTTGTCATCGGCGAGTCTTGGTGCGCCTCTTGAGCGGTTTAGCGAAGTACGGGCAACAGAAATATGACCATGCGCTTTCCTTTATATTATTTCTCAAGATTTGTTACGACAAAGCTTGCTGATTTTTCGAAACTCAAGGGGGAGTCAACCCTTTACCAATGAGGGGGTTGGAACGGTGTTCCTGGGCGTCTTTCCATACATTGGAAACATGGTAGACGCCCATGAAATGGTCTCCCAGACCATTTCACCCCCCTTGGGCGATATGCTCCGGTGGAGCATATCGCGGGCAACTGCGATGTTTCTTGAAAATGTTCGGTTGCCCAGGGGGAGAAAAATCGGCAAGCGACGAGTAACAAATCTGCTACTCCACCTCTCTCCATTTCTGTATCACCCAGCTTGCGCCAGGACCCGAGGAGAACTGCGCATTGGCCAAGCCCTGTTGATAGGTGATGGTTGCCGTCTGACTTAATTGAAGCTTATACGATGTAAGTTCCGTTGCCGAGACGCCATTATGAAGATAGATGAGGCCGCTGGACGCATAAAAAATTGCTCCATCGGCGTTGTTGAGCAGGTCGATAGCCGAATCGTGGTCGGTACAATTGCCTGCCGGCACGCCCGTACATGAAGAGGTGGTGAGCAACATCAAATAACTGCCGCTCTGCCCCGAACCCCGAAAAGTACCGTTGTTGGCAACATGTATCCATTCGTCGGCAAGCACCGCTCCGCTCAACGAACCGTATCCCGCATCAAGCTGAATGGTCGAGCCGTTCGAAATATCAATGTATCCTTGCACATACACCGTGCCCTTGATGGTAAGCACCACGTTGTTTGTCGTGAGGATGAGATTGCCGTTGATGACCTTCGGACCAAGCGACGTGGAGGATCCCGGAGCGAAGTCTCCATTATACGTTCCGCCGCTAGCAGCATCCAGCTTCCACTGGTCGATCTGCCCCTGGGAAATAGGCATGTTTTGCGGAGGGGGATCTGCGGGAGGCGTGGTGGGCGTGGTGGTAACGCCGTTCACCGTACAGTTGCTGATACTATTATACGCCGCATCGCCCCCGATAGGCGAGGAACAATCCTCCAAGACATCCGTAAAAACGTCTCCGACGGCAGAGCTGTCAATAAAGATGGTGCTAAAAGCGCTGGAGGTGACGGTACTATTCTCAATGCGGTGGGCATGCGCGTTTCCTCCGATATCCACGTTATCGATCTTTGTTTCTATGCCTCCCATGAATATTTGAAAATTGAGATCTCCGCCCGCATCCGTCCACACCGGACTTCCGGCATTCCAGCTCGGAGACCATTTGCCAAGACCGTAGGGATACCCATTCATCGTATCAATGCCCATCACCCAGTAATTTGAGTTATCCTGGTTCGTATCAATAAGGAGCCAGTAGGTGGTGCCGGCGGTAAGCACGGGAGATGTAGCGAATGTCACATCGACCCAGGCGTAGGCTCCTGTCGCAAGATTTGCCGAAAGCGTTCCTGAAGCAAGCACGTCTCCGGGATTTTTCCCCGGGTCAGACCCGCTATTTGTGTTTATCTGCACTGTCGCATTCTGTGGAGAGCCGACTTTTCTGATATAGAGACGTATTTTGTTTATCGGCGCGGAGGTTGATGTTTGGAAGCTTTGCGCGATATCAACCTGGCTTTGGAGCGGCGTGCAGTTCGCATTGGCGCATCGGACAAAATTGAGATTATCTCCCGAAGCATCATTATACGAAGCGCGCCCAAATCCGTCCGAGCCCAGCGCAAGCGAGGTATAAAGACCCGTGTCGCCCGACGTGTCCGGAACCGCAATGGCTTTTGTTGAACAATCGGCATCGGTGCATCTGACGAATTTTATACTGCCGTTTGAGCCGTCGTAGGAGGTGATGCGGGCAAAGTCGTCTCCGCCCATCTTAATGGAACTGTACCGGCCCACATCACCACCGGAGTCCACGGCTGTAAGCACGCTGCCGGAACAATTGTCATTCGTACAGCGGGCGAATTTCAGATTGTCGCTTGTATCGTCATAGTAGCTGATGCGCGCAAAGCCGTCCGTGCCAAGCGCAACAGAGGTGTGCCACGCGATCTCCGAAGCTGCATCCACGATGGCAATAATCGGGGAAGAGCAGTTGTTGTCGTTACAACGAGCGAATTTTAGGTCGTCAAGTGTCTGGTCAATATAACTTATACGCGCCACGTTGTCCGAGCCAAGGACAAGAGCGGTGTACGTTCCCACATCATCTGCGGTATCGACCGCTCGAATGTTATTTGTGGTGCAATCCACATCGATACATCGCGCAAATTTGAGATCGCCGTCGCTTACGCTGTAATACGCGATGGAAGCGAGATCGCCCGCATCAAGCACTATCGATGAAAATTGCCCTACATCTCCGGTCGAATCCACCGTAGTGATATTCTTGGCTGTGCAGTCGGCGTTGGTGCAGCGGACGAATTTCAAGTTGCCGCCGGAATTATCATAGTAGCTGATGCGCGCAAAACCGTCAGAGCCCAGAGCCAGCGAAGAGAATTGGCCTACGTCTCCGGAAGATTCAACAACCGTGATGTTCTTCGCGGTGCAGTCGACGTTGGTGCAGCGGACGAATTCAAGATCTTTGTCACTGTTGTCGTAGTCATAGTAGCTGATACGCGCAAAACCGTCAGAGCCCAGAGCTAGCGAACTATGCTGTCCTGTCTTACCCGCCGTATCCACCGCGGTAACAACACTCCCCGTGGCAAGTCCAAAGAAAAAATCATCGTTATATGTTGTCCACTCCTGATTGGGCGTACTTTGCGTGCCTCCAGCAACCCATGCGTCTCCTGTAATTTGGGCGCCCGCAAGTCCCGTAATATTCCCGTTTGAGTAGACATTGCCTACGACCTTGCTGTTATTTTCCATAATAAGTCCCCCGTCACCGACCTGTACGCCGTAGTGGAATTCGACATCGGACGTGTTTTTGATAAGTCGCGCGGTAAGCCGCCTAATGTACGATGAAATATCTCCGGTTGAGGTGACGGACACATCGTTCCCGCCACCACCCGAAATGGTGACAACCGTACCGCCATTAAGCGCAAATGTCTCGCTTGAACTGTAGTTTTTGGCGAATTTTATGCGGTAGAGCACGTCCTCGAGACCCGATTCGCTTGTTACAATACTTTTAAGTGAACTGATCGTCTTGCGCGCGATGCGCTCATCGTTAAGCGACGAGAGTACCATAAGCGCCACCACAAAAAGCGAGACGGCAAATACAAGGATAATGATGGTTAATGACGCAAACCCATTTCTTTTCTCCAAATCAATTACCACAATTTGCGAATTGCGGATTGCGGATTGCGGATTGAATTTCTGATAAATCCGTAATACGTAATACGTAATTCAGTAATTTGCTCAATATCTGCGGAGTGTGACGGTCGTGGTTGCCGCAAATAAATCATTCTCGGATCCGCGAGAGAAGCGATGATGCGCGGAAAGCCCCACCCGCAGCGACTCCGACGTAGTTACCGGGTTAAGACGCACGATGCGGAACCCGTCTACCGTCACGCGATCGCTCGTAAGCGCTTTTGCATTCTCCGATTCTCGTTTTATGAACAATCTTCCGTTGTCAATATAAAAATCCACAAACGCTATGTCTTCCCCGGCCGGAGGGTTAATCGTTGTCTGCAGGGAGAGTTGAGACATATTTGAATTAAAGATGCTTGTGGGAGCATAGACTGCGCTGGCGAACTTTCCTTCATACAGCATTGTATCCAGAGCGACGGCAACGCTTGAGACGACTTCGCGCGAACGCGCACTTTTATAGCCACCGGTCAGCAGTTGCACCACCAAACCCACAATAAGCACAGAAAGCATGAGAAAGAGTGCCAAATAAATGAGAATTTCGTAGAGCGTGAAACCCTTCTGTTGTTCGTTATACAACATGCTGCGCATAACGTTTATGGCGCGTCCTGTTTGCGGAACTTTTGATTTTTGCTGTATCATTTTGATCTTTTGGTTATCTTTGTAGTATACCACGCGCACCTGGCTTATTCACAAGTAAAATTTTTCGTGTATACTATGCACCATGCTCATTGGCGTACACATTATCGTGGCTTCGGGGTTGGGTTCTCTGACGGAAAATCCCGCGATAGCCTTTGCCTTGGGAATTGCGAGCCATTTCATCGGAGACAAGATCCCCCATTGGGAATACTCTATTGCGCCTCTCGACGAGCTCAAACGCAAGTCCGTCGGCGAGAAACTTAGGACATGCCTGAAAAAAGATGTTTTTCGCGTATTGAGCTTCATCGGGCTTGAAATCGGCGGCGCATTTGTGCTGGTTTTTGCGATAGTTCATTACGTTGCTCCGCAAGCTCATTTTCTTCCTGTTCTTGCGGGAGGATTTGGCGGCCTTCTGCCGGACGTACTCTGGGGGTTTGCCGATAATTCCAAAAACAAAATCCTTCAAGCCTATCGTCGCCTCCATCACGCCTCGCATACTAAAGCCGAGAATGTATCCCTTCGCCACGGCCTCATCTGGCAACTTGCCGCCGTAGCCATAGCCATTATTCTCCTGGACCGCTAAGATCCTTCCCGAAAAACTCTCAACATGCATTCTATCAAAAAGCTCCGACGACCTCGGAGCTTTTCCGTATTATTGTCTACGATTCTACAGTTTAAGAAGCTTTCGAAATCCATTTTCCTCTTTTTGTTCAAATGGCCCCAACAGCACCCCGTTTAGACCGCTATTCTTGAAAATCTCTCCGGCTATACTTTGAACATCTGAGAAGCTGACCCTTTTGATACGTTCAATGATCTCATCCGGTTTACGAATCTGCTCCCGAACCGCTTCCTGCTCCCCAGCAAAAAACGCAAGCTCATCGGACGATTCCAGTCCCAGAAGAAGTTTTCCTTCCAGATAGTTTTTTGCCTTGCCGAGCTCATCTTCTCTCACGCCTTCATCGACTATTTTTTTATACTCCGCCAAAATAATACCCATCGCCTCCCCTGTCGCGTCTTTCTGCACGCCCACTTGCGTCACAAAATATCCCGAATCCGTGTAGAGATCGGATGTGGTTTGCACCGAGTAGGCAAGTCCGCGCTTTTCCCGTATCTCGGTGAATAGCCTGGAAGACGTCCCGCCGCCAAGAATGGTTGCAAGCACAGACAGCGCGTAGCGTTTTTCAGAGAACATGTCGCAGGAACGCACGCCCACCATAAGATGCGTCTGTTCGGTCTGTTTGGAATGCAAGAGGAACTTCGGTTCGTCTTGCGTTTCTACAACCTTCGGCTTTGTTCCGGCTTGGCGATCGGAAAGGCCTCCAAAATATTTTTCCACGGTTTTTCCGATATTTTTTTCGTCAAATTTCCCCGATACGACCACGGTCGTGTTAGGGGCGGTGTAGTGCCCAGAAAGATATTCGGTAAAATCTTCCCTTCTCATGCGCGTGATATTCTCTTTTTCCCCGGCGATGGTCCAGCCGGCAGGTATATCACCGTACAAAAGCTTTTCCCACAGATCGCCGATATGCTGCATGGGCGTGTCCAGATGTATGTTGATCTCCTCAATAATAACACCACGCTCTTTTTCTATCTCTTCCTGTAAAAAAAGAGAGTGCTGGTAACTGTCGGAAAGCATGTCCAGTGCAAGTTCCAAATGTTCATCTGCGGCCTTCACGTAATAGCCGGTGTACTCCTTGCTCGTGAACGCGTTATACTCGCTGCCGATGGAGTCCAGAAGCGTAGAGATGGTAAGCGCCGAGGGGCGCTTTTTCGTTCCCTTGAACATCATGTGCTCCAAAAAATGCGCTACGCCATTTGTTTCCTTGGTCTCATATTTAGACCCCGCGCCGACCATGACCAATGCGGTTACCGCCCGCGTGGTGTCCATGGGGATGGTAATAAGCCGAAGACCGTTTTTGAGAATAGCTTTGTTGAACATGATACTCACGCGAGCTTCTTTACGAGTAGTGCCTCAAGCTCCGCGATCTTCACCCGTTCCTGTTTCATCGTATCCCGGTCGCGTAGAGTCACGGTTTTGTCCTCAAGCGACTGAAAATCGACGGTGATGCAAAAAGGAGTGCCTATTTCATCCTGCGCAAAGTATCGCTTTCCTACATTGCCACGTGGGTCCCAGGCCACCATGAAGTTTTTACGCAGACCGTCATACACAGACCGCGCAAGCTCCACTAGCTGGGGTTTATTTGCAAGAAGCGGGAAAACAGCGACTTTATACGGCGCAAGTTTCGGTGGGAGTTTCAGCCAAACACGTTTTTTATCTCCCTCGGAATCTTCTCGGTATGCGTCAATCAAGGCCGCAAGCACCGAGCGGTCCACACCCCATGTCGGCTCGATCACATGCGGCCAAGAAGTCTGTCCCGTTTCCGCATCGCGATACGGCGCTTCTTTAAAATGATTCTTCAAATCAAAATCTCCCCGATAAGCAAGACCGTAAAGTTCGTCCCGTCCGAAAGGATAGTCATACTCAAAGTCTATGGTGCGCTTTGAATAATGTGCGCGCTCACCATCCGGAACTTCAAGTTCGTGGATATGGCTATCCGCAAGCCCCAGATCATCCGTCATCCAGCTCCACATCTCTTTTTTCCATGCTTCAAACCATTTCTTCCAATCTTTCTCTTCGACAAAGTATTCTATTTCCATCTGCTCAAATTCCCTGGTTCGGAAAATGAAATTTCCCGGCGTGATTTCATTGCGAAATGCTTTGCCGGTCTGTGCTATGCCGAACGGAAGGTGCCTGCGCGTCGTGTCCAACACCTGTTTAAAATCAACGAACATGGCCTGTGCCGTCTCGGGACGGAAAAAGACCTCGTTCGCTTTCTCTTCCGCGGGACCCAAAAATGTTTTGAGCATTAGGTTGAATTGGGTGGGGTCCGTGAAACTTTTCTCCGCATCGCAATTCGGACACTTTAACTCTCCCCGCTTCCGTTGGTGCAGGAGAAGATGGTCCACGCGAAATCGCGCGTGGCACTTTTTACATTCCACCAACGGGTCGGAGAAGTTCTGCAGATGCCCGCTTGCCTCCCACACTTTCGGATTCATGATAAGCGCCGCGTCAATGCCCACCATATCGTCTCGACGCTGAACAAAGCGTTTCCACCAAAGTTGCTTGATGTTATTTTTCAACTCTACCCCCATCGGGCCGTAATCCCAGGAATTAGCAAGTCCTCCATATATTTCACTTCCTGGAAAGACAAATCCCCGCCTTTTTGCAAGACTGGCGATCTTCGCCATGAGATCGTTTTGTTGTTCAGATTTTTTCATAGTCCAAGATATCCAAGCAGGAGACAACGAATTAAGGTATCACTATTCCAAAAGCTCTATCGTTGGCAATATCGTCAGACAACTGATCGGTTCGGATGGCCTGGATGTCGGCGGTAAGTTGTCGTCCCGTGAACGAGTCAACCGCACTTAGCAGGGAAGCGCGTATCAGCTCAACGGACTTGCCAACTTGAGTTGTGGAGGGAATGACCGAAACCTGAAAGACCGTCTCAAAAGCCGGCTGGGTAATGCCGGTATTCGCCGGAACTCTAGGGATGAACCATATCACCTCTCCCGTCGCTTCGTTAAACGAAGGCTTCGCATCGGTATAACGGCTTACGGCTTCCCCGGTTCCCATAACGCCGGAGGGAAGCGTAGAACGCACTTCAACATTTTCAAGATCATTTGCCGGAACAGAGACGCGCCAATGAATCGTATAACGGGTTTCCGTGTTTGCCTTTGGGGGCAGGGGCCCAAAATTCACAATTCCCGATGAATCGTCTTTATAATATGCCACTGCCTCAAGTTCCGCACGCGTCTCAATTTTTATCTCCAGTAACGAAGATGACGATATCTTGTTCAGCGCAAGATATGGAGGAACATTAATGCTTTCTATGGTTACAATAACGCGCGCCGTAAAATTCGTATCTTCGGCGCTCGAAATCGGAAAAGCATCTTTAAGAGCCACGCGTAATGTTAGAAAATATTTTTCCCCAGGGTTCAAGAACAGCAATTCCTTAACATTTTGGGGATTCCAGATAACGATGTTGCGCGTGCTGTCGAAAAAACCGCGTTCGGCGCTAAGCCCTTTGAAAGAAAACAAAGAGCTTGCAAGCTCCGCGCGCAATACCACGTCCTTTAAGGGAACTTCAGCATTATTCTGATACCCAATTTTCATCGTAAGCATCTCTCCTAGGTGCGCGATATGATCGGGATGGTCCTGTAGTTCAATCGTCACGGAAAGCGGCGGTGGAGAGATGATCGTGTCGAAAAAACTTTCTTGATAAGGAGAAAACTTTCCGTCGCGCACAAAACCGATCTCGGCTTTTACTTTTTTCGCGTCACCCTCTTCTCCGTCCAGTGTCCCGGAAACTGCGATCCGCCCCTTGCCAAGCACTGCCACTTCACCGATATCCCATACATCTTCTTCGTAAGTCGGCGCGGGTTCGGCACTTGAAAACAAAAAGCCGTCGGGATAGTGCATCCGTATGCGTGTCTCGGCAAAAGCGTGGGGGGCAAGATTCTCGTACGTAAGAAAATAAACGATGTGTTCTCCGGCCACCGCGCGCTGAGGAACCACGAGATTTAGAAAAAATGCGGCATCGGCAATGCGGATAACCGCGTCTGTTTTTTTACGGAACACGACACCCCCGGCGCTTTTATACGTGAGTTCTGCGCTTGAACGCATCACGCTGTTTTTTGTTCCGATGACTCGTGCGGTAAATGTATACGAATACTCTTTGTTGGGCTGCAGAGTCCCCAAGGATACGTTTTTGATAAGCTGATCCGGATTCTCAAGAGGAATCGAATTTTCTGGATAACGGAAAAAGAGCTCCGCCTCCTGAAGCGGTATGCCCGTGCCATTTTTGTAAGAAACAAGAAATGACACCTCGTCTCCGCTGGTTATGGCTTCCGGGACCGAGAGACCCAAAACAACTTCTGCCGCTCCTCTTGTCCCCTCCTGGCGAAGCACATAAAAAAGGCCCGCGACAGCCCCGCCAAGAATAAGAACAAAAAGAATGATGAGATAGACGTATTTGGACATGCTCCCAGTATACTATTTCTCACCGGAAATCCAAAACTTCAATCTGATGGCACCGGCGCAGCAAGATGTTTCAGCCCCTTCGCCATAGCAACAAACTGCGGTCCTAAAATATCCGTGTGCAGAAGTAGTCCGTCGTACGTCTGCAAAGAAGACTTCTTACAACTATCGGCTAAATAGCCAAGGCACTTGAGAAACCGCCGCGCGAATCTTTCAAGAATGTCATGGAAATCTGCATGGACGGCTTCTCTTGCTCCTGCGAGTTCCTCAAGCGTTGTAAAAAGCAACTCCCAAAGCGCCACATCAACCGCGTGTGGGTAGAGATACGTATCATACATATTCGCAACACCCTCTCCGAGGTATGCAATCTCTGTATGCGTACGCAATGCCGAAAACGTCTTATGCGACATGGCGTCAATGAGCACGCCTCTTCCGTGGTTTTTCGCGATCATAAATTCGCCATGCGTCAAAAGTTCCAGATGCCCCCTGAGCTTCGATTTTTCATGCCGAACTCCGCGCGCAACCGCCTCAACCTTGCCGTTATGCGGCGTATAAAACGAAATTAGGCGATCCGCATCGCCCCAGTTTTCATGACCTATGACAATTCCTTCAAATCTCGATTCGTGCATGCGAACTGGTATCGCGCATTATTGCAAGCTCCGATCCCAAATTGAATTTCACGGTAACGGTGGAGGTTTTATTTTTAACTGCAATGCCCAGGTCGGATTCAAGTATTTTCTTTTCCTTTTCATCGCCGACCACAAGCTCAATTCTTTCACCAGGTTTTAGTCCGGCTTTTCTGCGCGCATCCTGAATCTTTCGCATAAGTTCACGCGCGTCACCCTCCGCCTGTAATTCCGGGGTAATAAGAGTGTCCAATTCTTCCTTCTCGCCAAATACTATTTCTTTTACATTCAGTTCTTCTTTCAAAATATCTAAGAATCCCGCATCAAGATTTTTTATGCCATATACCGACAATAAATCTGTGGATGTAGTGTATCTGGTGAGCGATTGCCGAATTTTTATTTTAGCCTCGGCCCGTTTCTCAAGACCCTTTGCAACCACAATACGAACAATCTCCATCTCTCTAATAAGATTCAGTTCATCTTCTTTTATTATTGGCCCGGAGGGGTAGTCGGCCAAATGCACGGATTCTTTGTTTCCTAGTTCTTGCCATATTGCATCGGCAACAAACGGAATAAAGGGCGCCGCAAGACATGAAACGGTTTCAAGAACCTTCCGGAATGCTGCCATGGACACTTTGTTCTCCTGTAGGCGTTCGCGGCTTCTTCGAACATACCATTGCGAGAGGTCGTCAACTACGAATCGCTCAATTGCGCGCGCAGCTCCTGTGACATCATAAGAATCTAATTTTTCAAGCCGTACTACCTGAACGAGAATTCCTAACTTGGATAGAATCCATTTATCAAGCTTATGTTCAGCTACTTCCTCTTGCTCGTTGGCTTTCTGCCCCCTTTCATATGTCTTATAAAACACCGCGCAATTCCATAGCGTTCCCAAAAATCCGCGCATGCGCTCCTCGACATGCTTTTCGTCGAACAACTTGTAATCTCCGGGGTCATTTGCGGTAAAAAAATACCAGCGAAGGGCGTCCACGCCGTATTTGCTGATAATGTCCCAGGGGCTTACCACATTTCCTTTAGATTTGGACATCTTCTGTCCCTTGGCATCCAGCACGTGAGAGAGCGAAATGACGTTTTTATATGGCGCACCTTTGTCGAGCAGGGTGGAAACTGCAAGTAGGGTATAGAACCAACCGCGTGTCTGATCTATGGCTTCCGAAATATATTCGGCGGGAAACGTCTTGCCGCTATCAATATCGTCTTTGTGCTCGAACGGATAATGTCCTTGCGCGAACGGCATGGACCCGGAGTCGAACCATACATCTATAAGTTCCTTGACGCGCGTCATTTTTTTTCCACACCTACAGCACAGATAAAACTCATCGACATAAGGACGGTGAAGATTTACACTTCCTTCTTCGTCTCGGGGCATGGTGCCATAAAAAATCTTTCGAGGTTCGGCATATGTAGGGTATTCTTCCCGCCCGGTTGGCTGTGTGCCGACTTGCCTAAAATCGTCATCGCCAAACCCCGAGAGCGTACGTTCCAGAACCCACAAGGGGTCACCATGGCTTACGATAAGGATGTTCTTGCCCTGATGTTTTTCTTCAAGCTCCATCCAGAATGCCATCATGCGCCCCCTAAGATCTGCCCACGTTTCTCCTCCCTCCACCGCTGTATCAAACCGATTAAGGCTCCTTGACGCAAAGTACTCATGATACTCCGCTGCCGGCTTCCCACCGAAATCCCCGACCCGTATCTCGCGTAGCCGCTCGTCGAAAGAAACTTTAATGCCAAGTGCTTCGCCGATCGTCTCCGCGGTTTCTTTCGTGCGCAAAAGGTCGGAAGAGAAGATAAGATCAATGCCGGATTTTTTAAGTTTCTCGGCGGCAACAAATACCTGCCTCCTTCCTTCCTGGGTAAGATGGTTCTGGTCTTCCACTTTATCACTCATTCTATTTAAGCAATTGAATTCCGCTTCGCCGTGACGCGAAGCGTAATAGGTATTGCCGGACTTTTTATAGGCCCGCGCATCCAGTTCTTCAAGAGAGCCGATGCATTCCTCTTTTCCGCACGCTTCACATTTCCAAATAGGCAGGGGTGTCCCCCAATACCGTTCGCGCGAGAAATTCCAGTCTTTTACTTCTTTCAGCCACTCTCCGAATCTCCCCTCTTTCATGTGTTCGGGAACCCACGTTATATAATTGTTATTCTCAATGAGTTTCTCGCGAACGCGCGACATCGAAATAAACCATGAGGGTTTTGCGTAATATAAAAGTGGTCTGTCACAGCGCCAGCAGAATGGGTAATCGTGAGCGCAAGCTTCTTCTTTAAATAAAATTTCCCGCTCTTTCAGGTCCGCGGTGATATCTTTATCCGCGTCCTTAACAAACTTCCCTTCTCCCGGAATGCCCAGGCCCTTTTTCACCGTGCCATCCAACTCCACGGTATGCAGGTTTGGCAAGTTATGTTCCTTCCCTAGATTATAGTCATCTTCTCCATACATGGGCGCGATGTGGACCACGCCCGTACCATCGGCGGTGGAAACAAAATCAGCAGTATATATTTTATATGCGTTTTCGTTTTTTTCTTTGAGCGTTCCGTAAAGCGGTTCGTACTTCCATCCAATTAGTCCCTTCCCCGCACGAGTATCTTTAATGTCAAACGAACCTTCGGGCAGCGCCGAAAGTCGGTCTTTGGCCACATAGAAATGTTCTTTCGTCTCCTTTACATATACATGCGCGTACAGAATATTTTCTCCAACTGCGAGAGCTAAATTCGCCGGCAACGTCCAAGGCGTAGTAGTCCAAACGAGAATATACACGTTGCCTGTTTTTATTTTTTCGTCGTTCCCCTCAGTAACTTTAAACTTCACATACACCGAATTCTCGGAAATATTCTTATACCCCTGCGCAACTTCGTGGCTAGATAACCCTGTGCCGCACCGCGCGCAGTAGGGTACCACCTTATGTCCCTGGTATAAAAACCTGTTCCCTTTCTCGTCCCTCCGTTCCCATATCCGCCTGATAACCCACCAAAGCGTCTCCATATACTTTGGGTCGTAGGTGATGTAGGGACGGGCCATGTCAAGCCAAAATCCCATGCGGTCGGTCAGCTTTTCCCATTCGTCTTTATAGGTCCACACCGACTCCTTACATTTTTTGTTGAATGCGGCAATGCCGTATTGTTCAATGTCTTTTTTTGATTTCAGCCCCAGTTGTTTCTCCACTTCCAGCTCGACCGGGAGACCGTGCGTATCCCACCCGGCTTTTCGAGAAACAAAAAATCCCGCCATGGTTTTATAGCGGCAGATAATGTCCTTGAATGCGCGCGCAAGCACGTGATGGATACCGGGGCGGCCGTTTGCGGTTGGCGGCCCTTCAAAAAATACGAAGGGTTCGACGCCCTTGCGCCGCTCAAGACTTTTTTCAAACGTTTTATTCTCGCGCCATCGCGCAAGGACCCCTTCTTCAAGTTCCGGAAAACTTATCATAGCAGATGTATTTTAAGCTAATCCTGCCATATGGTCAAAAATTAAAAGCCGCTGGCGCACAATCGCGCGCCAGCGGCGTAAGAACGACTAGTCCTCTAAAACGACGACCTCCTCCGCCGCGGGAGTGGAGTGTTCGTCTCTCGAGCGCCCTTCGGGCCGGATAAAAACTTCATCCTTCTCGAAGAACCCGATAAAGTCGCTCGGATCTCTCCGAATGACTCTTTTGACATGGAAGAAGATCTTGCTGCTCGGGTTTGCCTTGGGAGCCGCAAAACCAAACCCTCGCTCCGGGTTGAAATGGACAACTTCTGCGGCGACAAATCCGCTCCCGCCGTTGAGGCTCTGGATTGCGTGCACCGTGTCCTTCCACCTCTTTGATTCGCGAACCGGAACCCGCTCGATATCGCGGGCAATCCTGCCCTCCGCGTCGAAGCTCACAACTTGCCCGTCCCGGAGACATTCCAGGCCAGGAGTTCGAAGTTCGTTCCGAAACAGCGAATAATCCTTGATGCCGTCGTGCTCGATTGTCCGGGCAAAGGGGAAAAACAACATATCCCCTTCTTCGTCCCGATACCAATCTTCTCTTCCTTTGTCCCACGCGGGTTTTCGTATCACAACTCCGAAAATTCTGTCGTTCATCGTTTTTCTCCTTGTTTTGGGCCCTTTTTTCAACGAACACGTATTGCATAAAAACGCTATCGGGCCTGATCTGACGATAGCGCAATGATAGCATTTCTCTTAGATTCTGTCAACCCCGTTAGAAGTAGGACGCTGACGCAAGCGTCTGCGACTTCTAACGGGGTCAAGCTACATGTGGCTGGGGGCAGAGATACCCATAATTTTAAGAGTGCTCGTAAGAACGAACTTCGTCGCCTGTACAAGCATCAGGCGCGCCATGCTCACATTCCGGTCAACATCAATGACGCGGGTGGTGTCGTAGAATCTATGGAACACAGCGGCAAGCTGCATGGTGTATTGTGGCAGACGATGCACTGCGTATGTCTGCGCTATATCTTCCACCAGTTCTGGAAATTGTAAGAGTATTTTGATAAGAGAAAATTCTTCGGGCTTTTGTAAAAGCTTCAGGTCCTGTTTTGCCTTGCGGTCTCCCCGCTCTTGCGCCCTCTTCAAAATATTCGAGAGTCGTGCGTGCGCATACTGCACGTAGTAGACTGGATTTTTTTGAGAATGTTCCTTGGCAACCGCCAGATCAAAATCCAAATGCGAGTTCGGCTCACGCATAAGGAAGAAGAACCGCGCCACATCCACGCCGACATCATCGAATAATTCGGAGAGCGTGACGAAATTCCCCGTGCGCTTTGACATACGCGTTTCCTTGCCGTCTTCCATGAGACGCACCAGCTGCATAAGAATTATGTGCACATCGGGTTTCCCGAACATCTGCATCGCCGCGTTCAGGCGCGCCACGGCACCATGGTGGTCGGCGCCCCAGATAGTGATGAGCTTGGTAAATCCCCGCTTCCACTTTTCCAGATGATACGCAATGTCTGAGGCAAGATACGTGTAATTTTTTTGGATACTTTTCACCAACACCCGGTCTTCGGTATCGCCGAATGCCGACGTTTTCAACCAAATTGCACCTTCTTTTTCATACGTCAGACCCTTTTTCTCAAGCATTTTTAACGCCTTCTCAACAAGTCCCTTTCCGCGAATATCTCCGTCTTCCGATATCCACTTATCAAATGAGATTCCCGCCCGTTTTATGGGCGGCTTTATCTCGCGATCGAGAATGCGGTGCGCAACCTCTTTTCCCAGTTCCTCGGGATCCGCAATATATGTTTCCAGCAGTCTCTCGTATGTTTCCTTTGCGTATGATGCGATATAACCGCCCTGATAGTGCTGTTCCTGTTTTTCGGCAAGGCCTGCTGCGGCAAGAATGGATTCGCCGAGCGTCCGCATCTGGTTTCCCGCATCGTTGATGTAATATTCTTTCTCGGCCTTTGCGCCGGCAAACTGTAAAACATTATACAGCGCATCTCCGTAAAATCCGCCCCGGCCATTTGCAAGCGTTAGGGGTCCGGTTGGGTTTGCGGATATGAATTCAATATTGACGTACTCTTTCAATTTCCCTCTGCCGAATTTCTCTTTCGCCTTCAAAATCTCTCCGACCGATCTTTGAAGAAATTTCTGTGATAGGAAAAAATTTACAAAGCCGGGCTTCGCGGTCTCAATTCTTTCGATGTAATCGCCGAGTTCTTTATCCTTTCCCAGATTTTCTTTGACAAGTTCGGCGATCTCCATGGGATTTTTTTTGAGCCATTTGGTAGCAAGCAGCGACGCGTTTGTCGCATAGTCTCCGTGTTCCGGCTTCTCTGTTTTTTCCACGGAAAAAGAAACATCTCCCGCGCCGAGGCTTTTAAGCGATCTTTGTATTGCGGCTCTTATGGTGTCTCGCGGTGTCATGGAGCCATGGTAGCAGAAAAATTGCCATACTGAAAGAGAGGCGTGTATACTGACCGTGGAGGCGTTTATGTCAAAAAAATGGAGTATTGCGTACCTGTATCTGCCAATAGCCATCATCGTTCTTCTCGATATCGCGCTCACCTTCGACGGCAATCTTCCTCACTTCCTTGACAGAACAAAAATCATCAGAGAGATCTCTCCCGTAGGCAGAGCGTTTATCTCGGTGGGTCCGGCAACGTTCATTTTTGCATCCATGCTCTACGTTGCGGCCATTTTTATGTTGCTCTGGCGCTTATCGGAGTATAAAAAGCTTGCGCTTTTTTTCTCGTTAATATTCGCGCATGGAAACGCGGGACTTGGATGGCTGGTAAGCGGCTTAAGGGAGTCGTTGTGCGTGAACGCACATGGAACGACAAGCTGTACTACCGGACACGACACAGCTCTTTGGATATTTTCCATTCTTGCAGCATTGCTCTTCGGACTTGTGTGCGCCTGGGCCATCAAGGCGTATTACGCCACGCAGTCTTCGCTTGATGACTAGATTCTAAATACCCGACTGTGCATAGTCGGGTTTTTCTAAAACCTTTACGGACAAAGAGGCCGTGGATATCAGTGCCAGTAAAAGAAAAATCCCCTCAACGTGCATGAGGGGCGGAAACGTCTGTGTAGAGATAGACGTCGTAAGCCAGGAAGCATAGACCGTATTTGGTATAAACCGCTCGCTCGAGCAGTATGGCATCCAAGCACGCTTTAAGATCGGACCGAGTACCCGGCGGAAGGATTTTGCCCTCGTGGATCGTCTGACGGAAGACGAACGGCTGCAGAAACTTCTCGTCCGTTTCATTTTGCGTCGAGTGATACCACAGATAGGCCGTGGTATCGATGTAGAGATTAAGGTCCGATTGAGAGGCCAGGAACGTACGGCCGCACTCCATAGTCTCAAAAAGGAAGAATGAATCTCGGAAGATGATGTGGTGAATCTTTCTCTCCACCATATCTTCGAACGAAATTCCTTCATGAAATTTCACGATGTCGACCTGAGTTTTTAAAGGTGCTTCGAGCCATGGATATTTCGAAAGTATCTCTCTTATCTTTTTCAGCTGCATGCCTTCTCCTTTTCCTGGTTGGTTCGGGAGTTTTTGCCCCTGATTGAGGCTTTCCGGCCCGACTGCACCGGAAGAAATAGGGTAACATTTTAAAATTTCTATGTCCAGTGACCGAAGAGGTGTTCGGTGAATAAAACTCCACGGCCCTATGGCCGTGGTTTTTTCCTCGGTTGTATTAAGATTAGGATTCGAGTTTGAGCGATAAAATCCTTGAAATCCCGTCTCCTCCCATGGTAACGCCGTAAAGGGCCTGGGCGGCTGCCATCGTGGAACGGTTATGCGTCACCACGATACATTGGGTCTCGATACGGACGCTCTCAAGAAGATTGGCAAACCGCTTTGAGTTTGCTTCGTCCAAAGCCGCATCCACTTCATCTAAAACCACAAATGGGGGTTTGACGGTGGCGATGATCGCAAAAAGGAATGCGAGCGACGTAAGCGCGCGCTCACCGCCCGAAAGAAGCTCAAGCGACTTGATGCGCTTCCCGGGAAGTTCCACGCGGACCACGATACCCTCTTTTTCCTGTTCTTCCTCTTCGTTTCCCATGTCTTCCGGGTCATCCTCCGCGCTAGTCTTACGCTTTGGAGGAACTAATTTAATAAGCTCTCCTTTCCCGCCGCCGAATATCGTCTGCATATATTTGCTGAATTCCTTGTTCACGCTCAAAAACGCCTCTTCAAACTTTTTCTGAATTTCACCGGCTAGGTCCACAACGAGTTTCTGCAGATCGTCCTTGGCTCCCCGTACATCCTCCAGTTCCTTGCTTAGAAAATTAAATCGCTCGTCAACTTTTTCGTATTCTGATTTCATGTTCGGGTCCAGCTCTCCAACGTCGGAAAGATGAACGCTTGCGCGAATAATATCCTCCTCAATGCGCTGCAGGAGCGGCACCTCGCGGCCGCCGAATGTCGTTTCCAGCACGCGCAAAAGTTCCGCAAGCCCCGCGGGCGCATCGGGAATATGCTCGCGGGCTTCCTGAAAAATTCCGCGCTCCTCGCCCTCATGCCGGCCAAGCTCTCCCATAAGCGACGCTTCTTTTTCAAGCGCTCGTTCCAGATCGTCTTCGAGCCGGCGCAGTGCGCGCTCCTTTTGGAACAACGTCTCCTTGAGTTGCTGTTCTTGCACGTGCGCCTCTCTGCTTCTCAGCTTAACCTCATCAAGCTCCCGTTCGATCTTCCCAATCGCTTCTTTTGTCTTCTCCTGCGCATCGTGCATCTCTTTTGGGATTTCGCTGGATCCGGCGCTAAACAAGCTCTCCATGGCTTGAAGAGATTCAGCCGCTTCCAAAACTCCGTCCTTTAGCATCTCAAAAGAAGTTTGGGAAGAAAGTTCTTCCAGAAAACTACGTATTTCAGAAATTTTCCGGAATATTGCCGTAAGGTCCGGTGCACCTTTGCGTGAAACCGCGTATCCGGAAAGTTGCGATTCTATCTTAATAAGCTCCCTCTCAAGCTGCATCCGTTTTTCGTAAAGCTCCTGAAGTTTTGTATCCTGGAGAGGCTCCTTCTGGGAACTCTTTGAGCCGAATTCTTTTTCGGCAGCAATGATCTGGGAAGTCATGTTCTGCTTCTCTTCCTCCATGCGCCGGATGGCCTCCTGGAGAGCGGCGCGCTCTTTATCAAGCACGATCCTCCGCTCTTGCAGAGATTTCAGGCGGACATAAACCTTCAGTTCTTTTAACTCCTGAAGTCTCCGCGCGTATTCGTCTCTTTTCTCCCACCGCTTCATTTGACTGCGGAGATTGTTCAGGTAGGGCTTGAGCTCTGCAAGCAGTGCCTGCACCTGCAGGGCATGTTCTCCCGATCTTGTAAGTTTCCTCTCGGCGTCGCGTTTCTTTAGTTGCCATTCTTTCACGCCGCTCGCATCCTCCACCGTATTGCGCAATTCCTGCGGGGAAAAACGCAAAAGCTGGTCGGACATGCCCTGGGTTACAATAGAATAGTTCTTTGTTGAAACATGCGCTCGCGCCAGCATTTCATTGATGTCCTTGAGGCGCACCTGGGCTTTATTAAGAAAATATTCTCCTTCTCCGTCGCGATACACCTGACGCGCAACGATAAGTTCTTCGTACGGAATCCCGCGATCCTGCTGAACGTCTTTAAAAAGCATCTCAACGGATGCGCGCGACATTTTCCCCTTGCTTTTAGAACCAAGAAAAATAACATCGTCGCTTTTCTCAAGACGTATCCCTTTATATCCCTGTTCCCCCAGCGCCCAGCGGATGGCGTCCACCACATTTGATTTTCCGGAGCCGTTTGGCCCCACAATTGAAGTCACTCCCGGGGCAAACTCCAAAACGACCTTCTCTCCAAAGGATTTGAATCCGTTAATTTCAAGTCTGGCAAGATGCATCTGAAAAAAATTTTAATTACCTGCTGTAGTGTAGCAAATACGGCAAAAAGTGGGTAGGGACACTGATTCTTGCATTACAATAAAAAACACCCTTTTGGGTTTAGGGTGTTTGGGGAGACGACAACGTCTCTCCGGCAATCAGTTTTCGGACCTGCTCGCCATCAAGCGTCTCGTGAAGAAGCAGCGCTTCGGCAATGCTTTTCAATATTTGGTGGTTTTTATCCAGGATATCTTTCGCGGTCTTGTACGCTTGAGACGCCAGACTTTTCACTTCCTCGTCAATATCCTGCGCGGTTTTTTCAGAATAATTCCTAAGTTGCTGATCCGATATCTGCTTGGCCAAAAATGGGTTTTCTGCGCCAACACCGAATTTGAGGAGGCCAAGATTTTCCGACATGCCCCACTCACACACCATCTTGCGGGCAAGATGGCTTACCTGCTCAATGTCGTTGGCTGCACCCGTGGTGATTTGGCCCAAAAACAGCTCTTCGGCAACTCGCCCGCCCATTAGGACCGCAAGACGGCTTTCCAGGTACTTCCGGGTATAGCCGTGTTTGTCTTCTTCCGGTAACTGCATCGTCACTCCCAAAGCCATCCCCCGCGGAATGATCGTCACCTTGTGTATCGGATCGGTGTGGGGAAGACTTGCGGCAACCAGAGTATGTCCGGCTTCGTGGTACGCGGTGTTTTTCTTTTCATCTTCGCTCAACACCAGAGAGCGGCGTTCCGCACCCATAAGTACTTTGTCTTTCGCTTTTTCAAAGTCGGTCATGGCAACCGTTCCTCGATTTTGGCGAGCGGCAATAAGGGCCGCTTCGTTGACGAGATTCGCCAGGTCCGCTCCGGAAAACCCCGGCGTACCCCGGGCAATTACCGCAAGCTTCACATCTTCGCCCATGGGAACTTTTTGGACATGAACCTGGAGAATGCCGGTGCGGCCGTTAATATCCGGAAGCGACACCACGACACGCCTGTCAAATCTTCCCGGACGCAGTAACGCCGGATCCAGAATATCGGGCCTGTTGGTCGCCGCGATCATGATAATGCCTTCATTTCCATCAAAACCGTCCATTTCCACAAGAAGCTGGTTGAGCGTCTGTTCTCGTTCGTCGTGCCCGCCGCCAATTCCCGCACCTCGATGCCGGCCCACCGCATCTATCTCATCAATAAAAATGATGCAGGGGGCGCTCTTCTTGCCTTGTTCAAAAAGATCCCTTACGCGGCTTGCGCCGACACCAACGAACATCTCCACGAAATCGGACCCCGAAATGGAAAAAAAGGGAACACTTGCCTCTCCGGCAACGGCGCGGGCAAGCAGAGTCTTGCCGGTTCCAGGAGGACCAATCAGGAGCGCGCCACGAGGTATGCGTCCACCAAGCTTCTGGAACTTCCCGGGATCTTTTAGAAATTCAATGACCTCTTGCAGTTCTTCTTTTGCTTCCTCAACTCCGGCGACATCCTTGAAAGTGATTTTTTTCTGGTTCGGCCTTAAAAGCCTTGCCTTGGATTTGCCAAATGAGAGAGCTTTATTGCTGCCGGATTGCATTTGCCCCATCATCAAGATCCAAACGCCGATTAATAACAGAAACGGACCAAAATTCATCAAAGCGCTCAACCACCAATTCGCCTGTTCCTTGGGAAGAATCTTTGTGTTGACATTCTTTTCTCGAAGATGCCGGTAGATGTCGGGGTCGCCCGGAGGTATTGTTGCGGTAAATTTCCCTCCGCTCTTCAGCATCCCTCGCATATCGCCATCCGGAGCAATTTCCACCGAGGAGATTTTGCCATCGGAAATCTGGCTGTACAGCTCGCTGTACGTAAGATTGACCGGACCCGCTGCTCGCTCGGTGTTAATGAGCGCATAATAAAGTATCACCGCGCCAATGATGAAGATGCCAAACCAGAACCTCGAAGCTGTTTTTTTACCATTCATAACTGCCTCCGATATGCAATTTTCAAAAATCAATCCGCGTCTTAAGGGATTGCAGGCAATCTCACGTACATGCATTTGAGAAAAATTGCTTGCAATCTCTCAATGCCATCCAAAACTACTCATTGGGCCGAGGTGAGCTCTTGAGCAGTTTCGCGAAGCATTCTGTCCAGACGAGCGCCTTACCATTTTTTCTTCGTCAGCGCGTTTTCCGCCGCGTGCTCTTCGGCTTCCTGCTTGGACGCGCCCTCTCCTTCGGCTACAAGATCCTGACCCACAAAAACTCCGACGCGGAAACGCTTGTCGTGATCGGGTCCCCATTCAGCCACAACTTGATATGAGGGCGTGGCGCCGACGCGGTCCTGCGCTTCTTCCTGAAGACGGCTTTTGGGATCTTTGTAGCTGCGCTCTTCCAGGATCCTTGGAAGTTCCTTTATAACCACGCGTTCAATAAATTCACGCGCTGCTTCATAACCCAGGTCCAAATACATTGCTCCCACCACGGCTTCAATGGCGTTTGCAAGAATATACTGGCGCGCCCGGCCCATATCTTTTGCCTCACCGCGAGAAAGCATCAAAAAATCCTCAATACCGGCCTCACGAGCAAGATAAGAAAGTATCTTAGCATTAACCAGCGACGCGCGCCAGTTGGTGAGATCTCCCTCGGGATTTGGATAGTTTTTATATAAAAACTCCGTCACTGCAAGCTCAATGACGGCGTCTCCCAAAAATTCAAGACGCTCGTTGTGATCAAGTCCGAGCGACGGATTTTCGTTCAAATACGAGCGATGGACAAGCGCCTGGCGCAAGAGATCCTTGTTTCGAAATTCTATGCCAAGCCTTGCTTCAAGCAATGAGAAATCCAACATGCTGTTGACGGGCGTCCACTAACGAAGAAGCGATTCCTCCAATGCGCGTCCTCATTAGTACACACCTCTCTTATAACGAATATCCAATCTCTAATTTCTAATAAAACTTTAATTGGATATTTGATATTAGACATTACCTCCGGCATCCTCTGCCACTGACGATTGCGGTGTTTCTGACGGTGCCGCGTTGTCACCTACGACTTTCTCCTTCTCTTCTTTTGCCGGGGGTTTGTGGTCTTTCATCGGCTCTCCGATCTCTCGATAGATGGTGCCCAGCACTCCGTTTATGAATTTTCCGGAAGATTCTCCTCCGAATGTTTTGGCAAGTTCGATAGCTTCGTTGATGGCGACCTTGGGAGGAACTTCCTCGCGGTTGCCGTAGAGTAATTCGTAAATGCCCACCCTCAGCACATTGCGGTCAACGGGCGTGATCTGTTCAAGCGGCCATTCGGGAGCGCAGCGGACAATGATCTCGTTTATCTGCGGGATTTTTTCCAAGACTTTTGCCACTAGATCCTTGACAAACGTCGCATCTTCCATGCCGGGTCCGAATTCGCGGATATTTTTTTCCACGATGTCATCCAATTTTGCCATGTCTTTGCCGCGAAAATCCCACTCAAAGAGCGACTGCATGGCGATGGATCTGGATAAATGCCTATTGGCCATTTTATCAAACAGCAAATAGCAATTAACAAATAGCAAAAAGTGTTATTTGTTTTTTGTTATATGCTTACTGTTTCTTCGAAAGCTCTTCCAGCGACTGCGAGGACTCGCCCTCCCCTTCTTTTTTTTCTTTTCCCGTGTCGCGCGCTTTGGCCTGGCGCTTCTTTGCCTTCTTCTCTGTTTTGGCGAGCGTATCGATGATTTCCTTTCCTTTGTAATAGCCGCAATGGGAGCAAACGATATGCGGCATGGTTGGGGCTCCGCAGTGAGAACAGACCGAAAACTGCCTGGCTTTTAAGGCAAGATGGCTTCTGCGACTATGGGTCCGACTATGGCTTTTATGTTTTTTTGGTACGGGCATTTTTAAAACCTAGAGATTGAAGACATTATAAGACAGATGCTGAAAATAAGCAACCCTTAGTCTCCAAGATAAAAGGTTTTTCTATGAATGGTGCACGGTCCGTGCAAGCGGAGCGCGCGATAATGAAGGGAGGTGCCATATCCCTTGTGCCGCGCAAAGCCGTAATTCGGAAACCTCCTGTCCAGTTTCCGCATGAGCCGGTCGCGCGTTACCTTGGCAATAATGGATGCGGCGGCGATACTGAAAACCTTCTGGTCCCCCCGGACAATGCAATGATGCGGAAGATTGCACACAAGCATTTTGCGCAGACTTGATGGAGAAAAATGTCCATCCAGAAGCAGATGGTCCGGCTTTATATCAAGATCGTCTATTGCTTTTTGCATCGCCTCAAGGGACGCGTTGGCGATATTGATGCGGTCAATGATGCGGTGGGAAACGATGCCGACTCCCCAAGAAACACATGATGCAGTGATGACGCCATATAAGCTCTCGCGCTTTGTTTCGGTGAGCTGTTTGGAGTCTTTTACTTCTTTGAGGGCTTTCGGAATATATCCGTTGGAAAATACGGTAGCAGCGGCAACCACGGGACCCGCAAGAGCTCCGCGTCCCACCTCATCAATTCCTGCGACATGCAAAAAGCCGTCGCGCCAGAGCCGATGTTCATATGCAAGCGTGGGCCTGATCATGAGCGCAGTGTAACATGGCTGAAACCACCCCGCACTTATTCCGTAGAAATTTTTCGCTATATCGAATCAGAGCCGCAGTAGCGGCTTGCGCCTCACCGAAGCCCGAACATCACAGGCGTATCGAGAGAATAAGTGCGGGGTTTCGTTTTGTTGCCATCCCGCCCTGGCGGGATGGACAAAACATCAAAAAAGCCTCTTTAAAAGAGAGGCTCCGAGCTTCTGCCATGTTTAGGATATAGACTTGAGCGCTTTGACCAATTTTCTCTGAAATCCGATAATCCGGGAACCAAGCGTCGCAAATTCCGACCTATCGGTATATGGCTCAAGATTTTTTACCATGACATTGTTTGCATCCAGGACCGCGCACAAGCCGAATCCCTCATAGCGCTTTGTAAACTCACCGGGCAATTGCGTATTCCCGCCGAAAACCCGGGTGTGCACACAAATGATCTTCTTGGTCGAAAAGACGACGCGGGAAACGGCAAGCGCCGATTCGCCAACCCTTATGGGCTTCATAAAAATCACCGTGTGGCCGACGTGGATAGACGGCAGTCCCTTTGTGCCCACAAACAAAGTAGCAAGGCTTCCGGACAACTCGTCGATCACCTCAAGTACTTTGCCGCCGAAAAGCATCTTGCGGCCGTTCTCGCCCTCGGGAAAAACCTCGAAAAATTTTTTCAACTCAACTACGCGCCCATCTTTGTCTTTTGTAAAGAGCTCTTCTCCTGCATTCATTTTTTCCTCCCTTATCCTGATAAGTTTAGGGGTAGCTTGGGGTATTTGTCAATTGACGCGGCACATCTGCGGTACTACAGTATCTACGAAAGACGGAGTCCTTTAACAAAGGAGCGGCCATGGATGACATCGGAAAGTTCAACGTGTGCGTGAATACCGTGGTGAACACCTTTTATGTTCACAATCTCATGATGCACGTTGTCAGAACCGAATCTCCGGAAAGATCCCGGCACGACCTGGAGCGCTATCGAAAGGATCTGCGCGATTTTGGAGAGAAAACACTTGCCTCCTATGCAGACATCATTTTATCCTATTTGGTCATTGCCATTGCCGGAGAGGTCCGGAATTTGGATAGCCGTGCATTCAAGATAAAGAATAATCCGAAGAAAACGAAGTTGGCGATAAAAAAACTATCCGAAGCCGGAGTATGTTTCGAGAAAAGCAAGGCGAGGTCCGTCACTCAAAAACAGGTACTTCAGAGTCTTGGAGGTTCAAGCGACGAAGAGATCAAGGATTTCCTCGAGGCCGCATATGAAGCATTCAAGTACTGGAAAGGAAGCAGCACGTTTGGAGGAAGACCCTGGAAAAGAATATCACAAACAGCCCTTCATTATTCCCAGGGAAAACTGGACTGTGGGCAGTTCCTTGATACGGTCTTTACTCTCGAACATCACGGCGGGGAACTTTTTGACAAGCATCCTTCGTTTGCGGTTCACACCAAAAGCGACGTGCTTAAAGACCAGCTTGAGGTGCAGTCAAAAGCCAAGAATATCGCACAACTTATCATGGGCCTCACAAACCTCCACAAAAAATTCGACGAAGGACTTGTGGAGCTTTTGCGGCGGGGTGCCGCGATGCAGTACTGGAAAAGGGATCTGGTCCAGTATTGTACTGGCCGAGCAGCCATAAAGAAAAAATCGTCCGAGAAAAAGAAAGGGGGGCCTCATGCGTAAATCTCGTACACGCGTTTTCTGCTCCCACCCGGGACAAACCATCAACATAGGCAACTATGCGCTTCGCGCGGGGGCTTTATCAAATATGCGCCCCGAAAGCCTCCGCGACATCGATGTCCTCATCTGTCTTGCGGAAACCATCCCTTCGGCGATCTGGTCAATGGAATTTACCGGAACGCATGCTTGGGCATACCCCATTGAAGATTTCCATGGAGCAAGGGGGCCATGGAAGCAGTTCCTGAAGGAGGTTGAGGGGGCTCTTCGGGCCGGCAGAAGAATATTCGCGTGCTGCGAGGGTGGGCACGGAAGAACGGGAATGTTTCTTGCGTCAATGATAGCGTTGCTTGAAAAATCCTCAGACCCTGTTGCTATCGTACGCGAACGATACTGCAGGGAAGCCGTGGAAACTCTTCCGCAGATGCAAACTATTTTTTCATTGCTCGAGCAAGAGGTGCCGCCGCATTATAGAAACGAACTGGCGGATCGAGAAACATCCCCATTGCTCCGGCGAGAGATGGACTAAAAATATAGATAACACCACACACCCGCTTGAAAAAGCGGGTTTTCCACAAGTGTACGAAACTTTCTTTGCGCGTAGAATAAGGTCATGAAATTCGTGCACCTCCACGTCCATTCGCACTATTCGCTTCTTGACGGACTTTCAAAAATAGATGAGCTTGTGGTGCGCGCAAAGGAATTGGGCATGGAGGCTCTCGCACTAACAGACCATGGTGCCATGTATGGCATCATTGAATTTTATCAGAAGGCAAAAAAAGCTGGCATCAAACCCATTATTGGACAGGAATTCTATGTTACGGCAGGCTCTATGCATGATAAGCGCGCGAAAATAGACGACCAGCGCTACCACTTGACGGTTCTCGCAAAAAATAACATTGGGTATAAAAACCTCATCAAGCTCTCCACTGTCGCGCATCTGGAGGGTTTTTATTATAAGCCTCGGATCGACAGGCCGACGCTTGCAAAACATTCCGAAGGCCTCATTGGGCTTTCGGGGTGCCTCAATGGAGAAATTCCCAAAGCTCTGCTTTCGGGAGACCTGGAGCGCGCAAGATCGTTGGCTAAGGAATACCAGCATATTTTCGGAAAAGAGAATTTCTATCTGGAAATACAGCGCCATAGCAATATGAAGGAGCTCGAGACGGTAAATCCGGGACTTGAGAAACTCTCGGGGGAACTTGGTATACCGCTTGTAGCCACCTGCGATTCACATTATCTGCGTTCGGATGACCGAGAAACGCAGGATGTACTGGTTTGCATTCAAACGAACCAGAGCCTCGCGAAAGAAGAGCGGCTTACAATGAAAGACAACGACTACTCTCTGAAGTCTCCGGCAGAGATGTTCGAGCTTTTCGGAGACATGCCGCAAGCCATTGAAAACACCGTCCGTATTGCCGAACAATGCAACGTAGAAATAGAGCTTGGAAAATCCCAACTTCCGCATTTCACGGTACCGGAAGGCTATGAAACAAATTCGTATCTTGAGATGCTGTGTCAAAGAGGATTAGAAAAGCGATACGGAATTTCCGCACCGGAAAAGAGAGAGCTTTCCGAGAAAGAACGTGAGATCGTTTCGAGGCTTGAATACGAACTTGGAGTCATCGAAAAAACAGGATTCGGGTCATATTTCCTCATCGTGCAGGATTTTGTAAACTGGGCAAAAAACCAGGGTATTGTAGTGGGCCCCGGCAGGGGGTCTGCCGCAGGGAGCATTGTTTCTTACCTTCTTAACATTACCAATCTTGATCCTATCGCTCACGAACTCCTTTTTGAACGATTTCTGAACCCGGAGCGCATTTCCATGCCCGATATAGACCTTGACTTTGCCGATACGCGAAGAGACGAGGTCTTGGACTATGTTACGCAAAAATACGGCGCAGACCACGTGGCGCAGATCATCACCTTCGGCACCATGGCGGCCCGCGCCGCCATCCGAGACGCGGGAAGGGCTCTCGGCTATAACTATGGTTTATGCGACCGAATAGCCAAGCTCATCCCCGCTATGACCGACTTCAAAAAGACCATGGACAGCGTGGATGAGTTCAGGCAACTCTACAATACCGACCCTGAAGTGAAGCGACTTGTGAATGTTGCGCGTAAACTTGAGGGCGTAGCGCGCCATGCCTCCACCCATGCCTGTGGCGTGGTTATTTCCAAAGACCCGCTCACCGACTCGGTGCCCCTGCAGCAAGCCACCAATGGGGAAACGCTGGATGGTGAAAAAGTAAAAACCATCGTCACGCAGTATGAGATGCATGCGGTGGGAGAAGATGGTATTGGGCTCTTAAAGATGGACTTTTTGGGGCTTATGAACCTCACTACTATTGAAGAAGCTCTTAAATTAATTCGTGAAAATCATGGACTAGATCTCAATATCGACACCTTAGAGCTAAATGATAAGAAAACATTCGAACTTTTCCGAAGGGCCCGCACCGTCGGCGTCTTCCAATTCGAATCACAGGGCATGCAAAGATATATGAAGGATCTGCGACCTACGCAGTTCGAGGACCTGGTCGCTATGGTCGCGCTCTTCCGCCCCGGTCCCATGGAACTTATCCCCTCCTACATCAAACGCAAGCACGGGGAGGAACGAATCACCTATCTGCACCCAAAACTCGAACCCATTCTTAAAAATACCTACGGCGTGATCGTTTACCAGGAGCAAGTGATGGACATGGCGACCAACCTTGCCGGCCTTACCAAGGGCGAAGGATACCTTCTGATAAAAGCCGTAGGGAAAAAAATAAAATCACTGCTCGACGAGCAGAAAGATAAATTTATCAGCGGCTGCCGCAAGAACGGTGTTCCGGCCGAGACCGCAAACCGGGTTTGGGAGCTCATCGAGCCGTTCGCCCGGTACGGCTTCAATAAAGCCCACTCCGCATGCTACGCCCTGACCGGTTACCGGACAGGGTATCTCAAAGCAAACTATCCCAAGGAATTCATGACCGCGCTCTTAAACAGCGAATACGGCGACGTGGAACGGATCTCCGTGCTCATCGAAGAATGCCGCGAGATGCATATTCCGGTGCTCCCGCCAGATATCAACGAAAGCGGCATTAAATTCTCGGTGGTACAAAACGAAAGCGGGAGCGGCCAAGAGTACTCGGCACTTCCCCAGGAGAACCATATCAATAAAAAAGTAGATTCCGGGGGCGCCATCCGGTTTGGGCTTTCGGCCATAAAGAACGTGGGCGACAACGTGGTGCGCGTCATCGTGGAGGAACGTAAACGCAACGGAATTTTTACTTCTTTGCAGAACTTACTTGACCGCATTGATTCCAAGGACTTGAACAAAAAAAGCCTGGAAGCGCTTATGAAGGCCGGCGCATTCGATTCGCTCGGCGAAGACCGGGGCACGCTTCTGGCGTCCGTAGAAACGATGCTGAAGTATGTGCGCGAAACCAAGAAGGTCCGTGAATCGGCACAGGCTTCACTCTTTGGAGGCGCCTCCACGGGTATATCATTTTCATTGCGGCTGGAAAAAGCCGAGCCCGCGTCCAAGTCCGATAAACTCGCCTGGGAAAAAGAGCTTTTGGGACTTTACGTGTCACAACATCCCTTGGACGATTTTCGCGACGCACTCCATAAAACGACTATGCCGTTACATGAATTGGAAAGCGCGCAGGGACGTATCGTTACTGTAGGCGGCATGCTCACTCGACTGAAAAAAATCATCACCAAAACCGGCAAGCCCATGTACTTCGGAGAGCTTGAAGACCACACGGGAAAAGCGGAGGTAGTGCTGTTCCCCACAATCCTGGAAAAATATGGAGCGCTCTTGAAAGAAGATGCGATACTCATCATGAACGGCAGGGTTGACCGCAGACAGAACGGGAATGGAAATGGATTTGCTTCGGACAGTCCGAAATTCATCTGCGAAACGGTAAAAGAACTTACCGCCCAAAGCGGTTGACGCACTCTTGAAGTGTGATACCCTTCAGGCTAGGAGGGCTTTTGTTCATTTCCAACAATTCCAAGAGTAAAAGGAGACAATATGAGATCGGTGACATTCGCAATGGGAGTTCTGGCTGCCCTTTTCATCTGTTCGGACGCGAAGACCCAGACACCCACGTCAAGCGATGAGGGTATGGTCGTCACAACGGCCACAGTAGTGACCAAAGGCGGAGACGTAATTGTAAGCCCGCTACTGGAAAAAGAGAATTTTCGCGTATTCGACTGCAAAAACGCAAAAAAGCGCAAAGATTGCGTTGAACAGGAAATTGTTTTTTTTAGTTCGCCGAAGGAACAGGAACCGATAATCACGGTCCTCACGCTCGATTACTCCCGGACCGCCTTTCTTGTCAGTTGTCTCGGTGAGAACGATCCTTACGCATGCGGCTACTATGGCTCGAAGGGCGCCATCGAGGAGGGCCCCATAGCGTTCCTGCAAAATCTGAAGCCGCAAGATTGGGTGGCGTTCGTGACCTACGACATGAAGCCGGAGGTCGCAGTGGAGTTCACAAAGAACAAGGATGAGGTACGAAACGCCCTGGCAGGACTTTTTACCATGCCACCGGTATTTTCCGACAGCAACTTGTTCGACACTCTCTTCTACGTGCTCGACCATATCGAGAACGGAGAAAATTTGGAGGCGCAAAAAAAGCGCGCTACCATTATTCTCGTCTCCACCGGCATTGATACGATGAGCAAGAAAACGTTCGACCAGATGCAAAAACGCCTTAGGGATACGCCTGTTGCCATCTACGCGGTACGCATTGGGAAGTCTTACGAGAACCGATCCGGCGCGAACCTGCTACAGGCGGAAAGCCAGCTGAAAGAGATCACGAACCTCACGGGAGGAAAAACGTACTCCCCTTCTTTTTCCGGAGAATTCAGGGGCATATTCGGCGACATCTCCGCGATGTTGCGCTCCCAGTACAGCATTGGGTGGGTACCAAAGAACGTGAAGGCGGATGGAAAATTCCACGAGATTCTTATTGAGGTCACGGGAGATTTTTTGGACAATGCAACGCAAAAACCACTCGAAATCAAAGTACGGCATCGCAAGGGATACATTGCGCCAGACAATCGTTAAAAACCGACTGCGGACATACTCCGCAGTTTTTTTGCCCGTTTCTTCTCATTCTCACATTCTCAAGAATGTGAGAATGAGAACTATGTTAGTATTGCCAAACTTGCCCCAAGCAGTATACTGTATCCGCGGGGTAGAGCAGCCCGGTAGCTCGCAGGGCTCATAACCCTGAGGTCGTTGGTTCGAATCCAACCCCCGCAACAAGCAGCGAATCAGCGCAAAAACCCCGAAGGGGGTTTTTGTTTTATCTTGGTACTCGCTGCGCAGTGGCCATGGCCTCACCAGAGGCCAGTGGCTACACTCAATAACTAAACTCGTAGCGAAGCGGAGAGCTTCATACGATCCGAGCAAAAAACCGAATCCAACCCCCGCAACAAGCAGCGAATCAGCGCAAAAACCCCGAAGGGGGTTTTTGTTTTATCTTGGTACTCGCTGCGCAGTGGCCATGGCCTCACCAGAGGCCAGTGGCTACACTCAATAACTAAACTCGTAGCGCAAGCGGAGAGACGAATACGAGCCGAGCAAAAAACCGAATCCAACCCCCGCAACCATTGACGAATAGTAGATCTCTGTGCTATTCTTTATTTTCCGCAAAGCACTTTCCAAATTAAACTCCGGGGGAGGTTTACAATGCCAAACATTTCCCATGCTTCGCTCAGCATAGATTTCATTCGATCCCAACAGAAACTTTTCTTGAATCACCCGACGCAATACTGCGAGAAAATATTTACTACCGTCTGTGATTCGGAGGGGTCAGGTAGAGTTACGGGAATAGTTTACCTTTTGCTGAATCGGCACTATGGTGATCCTGCGTCGCTAGGATTTTTGTTAATCTTGGGATTCCTGGATCGCTTCAACGCGCAGAATGGCAATCCTAAATGGCTCACCACATGTTGTGAAGAAATGAACCGCCAAGAAAACCGTAGTACCGTTCGTGAATATGCAATCTTCTTTATAACCAATCCCGGATTAGAGATGGAAAAACTCCAGGAAAGTATTGGCAACTTACCCATAAAGACTCTTATCCAGGATGGTGAAGCAAGGTGGGGTCAACAATTCACCGTCGGTGCATACTGCGCTCTAGGGATACTGCTTGCCTCAAACAACGAATCTATCCAGTAACTAAGGGGTTACACGCTGACCCGCCTGGTATCGCTCGCCTCGCTAAGACTCGGCGAAGCGGGCCCAGCGGTTTTTTTACCAATTTCTCACAGCCGAGCACAAAACCGAATTCAACCCCCGCAACTAAGGAAATAACCGCATTTGTGTGCGGTTATTTTTTATAAGGGAATTAGTGGTTTGAACCGCATCTAGTTTTGACAAAGAGATCGCGCTGAGATAGATTGATAATAATTCCATTTCGTTTAGGAGGGCAACGATGCCGACTATTAGCAAAGATTTAGCGGAAAGAGAAATCGTTCGGCTGAAGAAACAGAAGCGTCCGAAAGTCTACTGCATTGTGCGCTATCAGAACCGTCTCAAAGGAGACGGTGAGAAAATAATGTATTCTGATTATGCCATCTGCTACAAGCGTGAGCATTACGACTCACTCATGCGAAGCGGCTTCATCGGTGGAATCGATGTGCTGTGGGCAAGTGAAAAGTTCAAAACAGAAAATAGATCGGAGGAAATGGACGAGGGGGACATTGAAGATTATTTACTCTCCGACGAGTTCATAAAATCGTTAAAGAAGAAAAAAATCCTTCGCCGCCGCAAGTAGCTCATAGAGCGAAAGCGGTTTTTTCATATCTCAAGCTGTGCTAAATGAGTAGATCTCTCCCAAAAAAGCCATAATCTGTTGCCAAGTACGTCCGAGTTCCGTAATAAAGCCGGTGAAGCAGTCGAGAAGTCGGCTGTTTCTCTTTTTGTATTGCTGTTTTTCGGCGGTTTAAAACATTTTCGAATTATTTTTAATTTATTTTAATATTGCTTGAATGGCTGTGATTTGACGTGTGCGCCTAAAGTTCCGCGCTCATGCTATACTAAGAAGGCTCGTGTATGACCCTCCGTTCTCTCCATTTAAAGCATATTTTACTTCTGGCTCTTGGCGGCATAACTGCTGCGGTTTTTTTAGGAGAAGTACTTTTTTTTCTATGGCATTCGGGCAAAGTTGAATTGCCATCCTTTATCATACATTCAGCGCGGATTATTTTAGCAAACATAGCGCCGCAGCCCACAGGTGGCGTAAAACTAGATCTGCCATTCCACCAGCAGGAACATTCGCTCTCTTGCGAAATGGCCAGCCTGAAAAATGCGTTTTACGCCTATGGACTGGATGTACCGGAAGCGGAAATCATCCGCGCCCTGTCTCTTGATCCCACGCCGCGTAAAAATGGCATATGGGGAGATCCGCAAAAAGGATTTGTGGGTTCTGTAGATGGACGAGCCCTGGTGGATGGTTATGGGGTTTATGCCGAGCCGATTGCCCGGGTAGGCCTGCGGTGGAAGCGAACCGAGGTTTTGCAACAACCCAGCGTCCAGGATTTGGCCTACCACATCACCCTTGGTCACCCGATCATCGTTTGGGGCTATTTAGGCCGTGGCCAGAAAGTCTCCTGGACAACTCCGGAGGGCAAGAGCATTGTTGCGGTTAATGCGGAACATACGCGCCTGGTGTACGGCTTTGAGGGGTCGGCAAGCGATCCTCAGGGATTTTTCCTAATCGACCCAACCTATGGACATGCATATTGGAAACGCGACGTCTTTATGGAAAATTGGGAAGCGCTGGATCGCATGGCGGTAGTGGTTTATCCGCATCCGCGCTGGGTGCGCGCAACCGGCACCCGGGAGATTTGGGAAATTTCGAAAGATGGTAAAACGCGGCGCCATGTCGGCGAGGAAGAATTTATGCAAAGCGGGGGTTTTCCGGAAGCGGTGAAAGAGATACTGGTGGAAGAATTGGATCGATTTGAAGTGGAATAGATTTTGCCTGTATCCGTATTGTCATTAGCCTATGCGCATGCCAAAGAAATTTTTATTGGTTTCGGGATTGCTCTTGGCCATTCTGCTTGGCGGGGGGATTCGGTATGCAAAAAAGCATCGGGAGCGCACCATCACTCTGCCTTCAGTTCTGCCGTATGTCAGCCCGAGAACTAGCACAATGACGAGTCCGGTGGCGGAGATGCCTTCCCTGGCGCCGTCCACATCTCGTTCCATTCCAACTCCCGTGGCGAGTATCCCTTCCTTGCCCAGCGCTACAGTACTTCCCCCCATTTCACCGCCAACACTTGCGGCAGAAGTTAATTTGGCCATTCCTTTTGCCGTACAAGCCCCCTACCAGAACTGGGAAGCTCCGTATGATGAATTTTGCGAAGAAGCATCCGTGCTTATGGCGGCTAGCTACATTCTGAATCGCACCCTCCCGAACGCCGCTACGATAGACGCGGGACTGCTCGCCATTAAAGCATTCGAAGAGGAGCGTTTCGGCTACTATAAAGACACGACCGCGGAAGAGACGGCTGTAATTTTGCGCGAGTATTTTAATATCTCAAATGTGGCCGTTGTTTACGATCCGACAATTGAGGATATTAAAAAAGCCATTGCCGCAGGCAGGGCGGTGATAGTACCTGCCGCAGGCAGGCAACTCCTCAATCCGTACTTCCGCCAACCGGGCCCCCTGTACCATATGTTGGTGATCAAAGGCTACCTGCGGGATGGCACGTTTATTACGAACGACCCGGGCACGCGCCGCGGAGCAGATTTTCTTTATGACCCCGAGGTGTTGCTTGGTGCGGTGCACGACTGGAATGGCGGCGACGTTGAAAATGGCCGGAAAGTCATGATTGTTGTGGGGTAAGATATTGGATGCTGGACTGCCAAGTTCGGGCGGAGCAATGCGAGTGTCCAAGGACATCACGCCCGCCCCCTCAACACGATTTGACACACTGGGGATGGTGCGTTATTTTTTTGATGTAGCGCGAAGCTACCTGCTGTGTCCAGATCAACTGTTCACGCAGATCTCCAAGAAGGAGGAGTCGCCATGTGGTTCTTTAAACGCAAAGGTCCAGCAAGCGAGATGCAGGCTGCCCAACTTGTCGCCTTTGAAAGGGCGCTCGATGTTTTGAACCGTATCAACATCAGATTTCGTCCAGAGATGGCTGAAATGATTCTCTTGTCGCAGCAATTCAATCTGCGCGATAACTGCCCGGTAACGGTCACGCAATTCTCAGATTGGGTGAGCGCGAAAGATTGTTCTTGGGCGCAAGGCTCATTTGTATTTCGAGCAGGGGCATTCACTGTGCATATAATTGTTGCGCTCACCGAAAAAGCAAAAACCAGGTGGATGCCCCACTCAACCACCATAGCAGTTGAGACGGGCGACAAGGTGCGCAGGTTAAGTTTGGGAGACGGAGTCCCTGCAAAAGATCAGCAAATTCTCTTTGACTTCACCTGCACCGGAGAATTTAGCACGCAGCTGATCTGAGATTGCTCAAGGCGCCTTAACTGGTGCCTTTTCTTTTCAAGAAAATTTCACCATCGAATTAAAAAAACCGCTCACGGGGAGCGGTCGGACGAAGTCCGGGGTTCTTAGGGATTGGTAAGCCGGAAAAGGGGTTCGAAGCTCTTCCAGCGTTTCACGAGCGCAGTTACCTGCCTGATGAGTTCGAGGTTTGCGCCGTCTATCTGCCGGATGGCCGTGGAGCTGTCCGGCGACATTGCCGAGAGAACATCAGTGTGTTTCGCGGTAAATTTGTGGCCGAGTTCGTGGATAAGGTTTGACACAAGAGCGTCGCGCGAGAATCCAGCGTCCCACCAAAGAAGGAGGAATCCTCTTCCCTCCAGGCCGACATCGCGTTTGAAGCACGTCGCATCTTTTCCACAGTTTTGCGGTTGCAGTATCACGGAATTGGTGAGGAATATATTGAGAGTGTTCGGAGCCCTTTTTGCGTTGCTCGCGAACGACCATAGATCGGCGTTCTTTGAAAGAGAGAACGTTTGCGTATCGCGCACGAAAGCGGCAGTGCCCGTTTGTCGGAAAAAATCTCCGAACGCTTCATTGACGATATCCGTGAGTGCCTCGGGGCGCGTCTCGTCAAGCGGCTCTTCAAGCCATAACGTTACCGGCAAAGTAAGCACCGGCCTCGGCCGATACCAGAGCACGTAGCGGCTTGCAAGTTGCGATTGGTCCACCGCGGAGACGATGCGAATGTCGTGCTCGCCGCGAAGCTCGTTTGCCGCTTCGACTGCTTTTGCGTAAGTACGGCCGCAATCTTTTGCTTCCCACCGGATGTCCGGAGCTGGCGCAGCGTCTTGGTAGACAACGTGCCACTTCGACTGCACTTGCGAACCGACCCAGAAAAATGACACGGCAGGCCTCGCCTTCCAGCGAGAAGACGCCGGCAATTCATTAAGAGCCGCCAGTGCGTCTTCCTCCGAAGCAAAGAATCCGGTCGACGCCAAATTTCCGCAATCCGTGCACTGGCCGGGTTGATAGAAAAGCGCGAACTCCGCACTTTGCGCTGCTTCGTGCCACGATGCATGAAGCCGCCATACGGGAATTGACGAGCGATTGCCGTTTACGAATTCCGAAAGTTCCTCGCGCGATCCCTTTAAAAGCTGCCAACGTCCTGCGATTTGCGTAAGGGGCTTGCGTGCCGTCAGCACAGCCCAGCGGCCGGAAATCTCCGAAGCCGTGCCGGCTTGATAGACGGTAAAGAAATCGACCGCTTCGCGGTCTTCCGGAAGCGAGTTTGCAAAAAGCATCGCTTCCTCCGGAGTTGCAAACTGTTCCGATGCTGCAAAACTGGGCGAGACGGAATCTTCGGCGCGGGCAGGCACCTGTAGCTCCACGAACCAGACAAACGAGATCGAAAGAGTCACAAGAAGCCTGTAGAGTTTTTGCATGACAGAACCTCCCTTTTTTGATATGTCAAAGAAAAATACTTAAGTTTCAGTGTCTCATAAAAATAGACCGGACGTCAAGCCACTCACTTTTTAACTAAAAATCCCGCCTATAAGACGGGAATGTGTCAGAGAGAGCGCTTGAAATGCGAATCTAAGAGCCTAGCTTCCTTCTTCGTTCGCTAAAATCTTCTAGAGCCCGAACAAGCTCATCTTTCGAAAAATCCGGCCATAACGTCTTGGTGTGGTAACGTTCGGCATTCGCAGAAAGCCACATCAGAAACCCAGCGCTATTATGCGACCACCCGGCCATTTCTTCTCCGGCACGTATCTCCAAATCCACATCGGGCAAAAATCCCGTCGCAAGAACCGAGAGAAGATTTTTCTCATCCACCGGCAATCCATTTTTAATCATTTGGGATGCGGCTTCGAGCGTCTCCCGCTTGTCGTTATTTCCGAAAAGAACGGTAAGGTGCCGGCCGGTGAACTCCGCCGTCTCACCCTGAAGGGCACCGATGAGCCGATCGAGGCGCTGGACGAGCTTTACAAGACCGCGATCCTCAAGGATCTCTTTCCACCTACCGATGACGCGGAACCTGATACGGTCATTGCGGAGCCTTTGCGATTTCAGTTCCCCATCCAACCCGTTGGAGAAAATATCGACCAAGGCCTCTACTTCTTTGAGGGCGCGTTTTTGCAGATTGGCTTCCGAGGCAGCCCAGAACGTAACATAGGGAACGCCGGACTTAAAAACCGCTTGGGTTATCTCTCGAAATTTCTCCTCTCCCTTCTTATGGCCATTCCAGGGAAGCAAACCCTTCTTTTTTGCCCATCGCCGATTACCGTCAGGGATGATCGTTATATGCTTGGGAATGTGCTGTGTCATAAAACAGTGCCTCCGGAATTTGTAAGTATACAGATGATCCCAAAAGGGTCAACCCCGTTTAGTGGTCCGCGTAGAGAAAATTCGAGCTGTTAAGGTCCGGATTCGGACATACAGAACACCAGCCTTTTTCGGGATCCTGTTCGTGCGAGTACCAGCAATGCTTTGAGCACACTAAAATATCTTCCGGTTCCTCAAGTTGAGCGATAAGTTCGTAATCATCGCCGGTTAATGAATAATATCCGTATGAATAATTTCCTTGGATGCGCGGATCCGGAGTATTATTCAGCGGATCACGCGGTAGTCCCGCCAAAAACTCCTGCAGGCTGGTGTCGGGGTCTTCTTCTTCAAAACAGACATTACAGCCAATCCAGTAGTCCGAGTCTGTGCTGAACTGCCAGGATAGCGTTCCCTTCTTCTTGCTATTTTTTTGTTTCCCGTAGGCATGTCCCCCACCACCGCCTCCGCCCCCACCACCGCCTCCGCCTTCATCGGTAATTGGATAGTTCTCGAACTTGTCATAATAGAGGCCCAGACCCAGTTGTATTTGACGCAGGTCTGATTTGCGTTTTGCGTCCCGCGAGCGAATTCTCCCCAACCTAAGAGAGGCAAGCAGCAAGGAAGCAAGAAGTCCAATGATGGAAATAACGACCAGAAGCTCAATAAGAGTAAATCCTCTGAACCATCGCGTGGCACGAGAACTGAAATGCGGAATCCTGCGCCCTATGCTGTCTTGCGTCATATGCTTTTATGACCTTGCGGCCTTGCGCCATTTTGAAATACGTTGATGATCTCCGGAAAGCAAGATTTTCGGTACGCTCCACCGAACTCCCTTTTTTGGTTTGAAAATCTCGGGCCTCGTGTAGTGAGGATATTCCGCTTGCGCAATCTCTAACTTTCGAACCCCAACTCCCGACTTTTGACCCTTCGCTTGTAGCTTAGAATATGGAACGAACGATTCTTCCTTCAGAGATTCTTCATTACCCAGCACGCCGGAAATGTGGCGCGAGACAGCATCGATCACAACCATTGAGGGAAGCTCTCCGCCGGTAAGCACATATGGACCGATTGAGATTTCCTCATCGGCAATATATTCGGCAACCCGTTCATCAACTCCCTCATATCGTCCGCAAATGAAAATAATTCGATCAAGTTTTGAGAATCTCCTAGCCATCTCATGTGTAAACTGCTTTCCTTTTGCGCTTAAAAGCAAAATTTTTGTTTTTTGTTTTTTGTTTTTTGTTTTTTGTTTTTTCAAAGCCATGAGGGCTTTGAAAATTGGCTCCACCTTCAACACCATTCCCGCTCCTCCGCCGAAAGGCCTGTCGTCAACCATTTTATGCTTATCCGAAGCATAATCGCGTAAATTGTGCGTGGTAATTTTGATAAGCCCCCTTTTCTGGGCTCTAGCCAAAATCGACTCCTTGATATAGGAGTCGAGCATGGAAGGAAAAATAGTGATGATGTCAAGTTGGAGCACGGTGTGGCTACTATCTAAACCTTAGGCGGCTGACGTTCCTCCCATACCATCATCCGGCCTATACTCGTCTACCCATAATTCCGCCCCCTCGAGAATCTCAGCCGATGGATTATGCCCCATTTCTAGAACATCCTTCCCGTACTGCCCGCGCTCGCCTGCGGTGGCGATTGTGTGCCAAATTTTCTCTGGCGGCGTCTTCGACGGATCAAACACTTCGATACCTCCATTCTCCATTCTTCGTTTATGCACCCACGTTTTGGGCCTGCCGTCGGGATACCGTTCGACAACATTGTGGTCCAGTTCGGGATTATGAGATTGTTCAGCTTCAAATTCCGGCATACGACCTAAGTCTAAAGTATTTTTCCATGAAAATCAAGCCCGTCTAAGTTTTGTACAACAAAATCTAGGCGGACAAGCCAGCTGGAGCAATGGGCAGGGAGAAGGAGAATGTACTCCCCTTTCCGCGTTCGGATTCAACCCATATCTTACCGCCCATTTTTTCCACGATCTGTTTCACGATGAATAAGCCCAACCCCGTTCCCTGCACCTTGCGTGTTTCAGAATTCTCGGCACGATAAAACTTCTCGAAAAGTTTTGCAAGCTCCTCGGGCGTAAGCCCAATACCCGTGTCTTTTATGCGCGTAACGATCATATCCCTCTCTACATCGTGCCGGATACCAATAAGCCCTTCCTGACGATTATACTTTATGGCGTTGGAAACAAGATTTACCAGAACCTCGCGGAGTTTGTCGGAATCGGCAAGCGCCAATGGAAGAGGGCTTAGGGGTAGCGTATGTTCAACGCGAATTTTATGTTCTTCCCACAAAGGCCTCAGATCATCAATGACCGTTTTGGCCGCATCCACAAGATTTTGCGGAGAGACATCCACCTGCATGCGTCCGGCATCCGACCGCGCAACCTCAAGCAGATCCTGCACTAATTGCACAAGATGCTGATTTGCCCTCTGAACCTGTTCGAGCATATCTTTGGCTTCCTGGTTAATCGCTCCCGCATCTCCCTCGAGCATCATCGAAATATATCCCTTAATGGCCGTCACCGGCGTACGTAATTCATGCGCTGCGATAAACACAAATTCTTCACGCAATTGCTGAAGGGTTTTTAGGGCTTTAGCCATCTCATGCAATTCCTCATCGAGTTCCTCTATCTCGTCGCTTGTTCTAATGGGGATGGTCTCATCAAACTTACCTTCTCCGATATTTTTCGCTTCTTTTTGCAAAAGTCGTATGGGCTGGGTGATGCGGCGTGCAACCAACATGCTAATCACAAAGATTGCAACAAGCATAAAAAGCGAGTAGATAAGCGCCTGCATGAAAAGATCTCTTACGAGCCTGAATGCGTCATCTTCGGGCCACTCGGCGACAAGAATAAAAGGAAGCCCCTGGACGCGATCCACAAAGCCGATAACCGTCTCATTCCAAAAACTGGTATAGGACCGGAGAGCGTCACTGTCTCGGCCCGGTACGTTGAGCTGCCAAAGCTGGCCAATAAACGGTACGGTTTTGAGATTTGGATGACTGGAGGCGTCTTTCAAAGAACTGGCAACCAAATCTCCGCTTTCGGAAAGCAAGAGCAGATAGCCGGTGTTACCCAAAACCGCAAAAGAAATAGCACGCTCAAGCGCCTTCAGCGAGACCTCGCCGGCAAGCACGCCGATGATCTGTTCTTGAGAATTTTTTATCGGGTACCCGATGCTCATGCGGGCGCCCTCCAAGGTGTAGCGGATTGGCGAAAGGTAGGACTTGCCGCTCCTAGCGACGGTGAATTTCTCCAGCTGTGAGGCATCAATGAATTCCTGAACCGAAACCTCCGCCGGGTCACGATCCGTGCGCCCGATTTCCTTTCCGTCAAGCCCGAAAAATGACACGCTCTCGATGGCATTGGATTCGGCAAGGACTCCCTGCAGTAAAAAGTTCCGCTGCGCTTCCGGAATTACCGCAATGTCATAAATGGTGTTTTCACCCGCACTCGTTGAGATGCGCAGGTCGAAAACACCGGTAACTTCCTCAAAGAATTTTTTGATCTCTTGGACCTTCTGCCCTACCAGTTGCCGCTCAAGTTCGGCAACCGTGTTACGGCTTGCGATATTTACCAAATACACCGTGATGACCGCCATGGCAAGCAGAGGGGTAATAGAAACGACCAAAAAATACCTTGCGACTTTATCTCGCAAGTTGCCACGCTTCTTTTTTATTGGCCTTGGTTGTTGAGGCTGTTGTATGAGGGTGTCCGTCATATCAAAGAATGATTCCCAATTCGCGCTTTACGGCGTCCGAAAGATACACCTGTCCGATGGGCTTTTGCCGCCCCAGACCCATCACGTCTTCATCGTACGCCGCGCCGCTCTCGTAGTTATATGCGTCTTTAAGACCAAAAGTATGCCCGAGTTCGTGATAGAACGTGGTTGCCGCATAAGATGTCCCCAAATATCCTGAAGAGGCAAGAATTTGGTGATCGCCGCCAAGAGCTCCAACGCCCTCGTACAGCACCAATCTGACAGCGAATGTTCCTTCTTGCCCGCTTGGCGTCTTGCCAAGGCGCCGATCAAGTTCAGCAAGAACTGTTCCCCAGGCGTTGGGATTGCCTCGGTTTGTATCGGTACCATCGTAAAACGCCCCGTCATATTCTCCAATGACCGGTTCGCGCGCTACTTCATAGACGAGGTCGGACTTGCCGTGGAACTGCAGGCGATGAAACGCGCGCATCAGGTCAAGAGACTCCTCTACGGTATATGTCCAATCTTTCCTGATAAGTTCCTGCCTGTCGCGCGGGACAAAATAGACAACGGAAAGTTTAACTCGCTCAAGCAGGACTTTCTCGTCGCCAACCACGTGGGGTGTTGCGCGAACCACGGGAGAAGCGGACATCGGCGATGGAGCAGGAACACGCGCGGAACGCGTTTCGTAAATAAGCAGAAAAACAATTCCTCCAAGCGCCGCTATTCCCGCGGCGGCGATAATCAGTGTTCGCGTTTGGAATAAGCGGAACATGGCAGAACCTTTGCAAAATCAAAAATCAAATCTCAAAAATCAAAATGAAGGAGCGAAGGCTTTCTGAAGCAGTGCTTCGGAAAGCCTTCGAGGTCATCCGAAATTTTGCATTTTGATATTTACATTTTGCATTTTATTTTATGATTGTCACATTCACCCCCGTCTTATAGAAATCTACTTCGGCCTTGTTGACGATGAACACCGCTTCCCATCTGCGTCCGGTATTATAGAAATCCTCTGCGGACATATCAAGCCAGTGCTTGGTAGCATCATCGTTGACCTCGTACACTTTTGGATCGTTCACATATCGAACCCATGCGGCAAGGCTGTATTGGTCAAGCTCCGATTTGGGAACATCGATAATCGGGGCATTTTTAAGATGGCCGTAGAAACCCAGTATCTGAGGTCCGACCACGTAGCGCTTGAAACCGTTCGTGATGATCCATACCTTCTGGTCCCCTTCGGCACGAAGTAGCGTGCTATTTGCATATTTTTGATACGCTGGAATTTGCGGATTTGGTGCGGGGACCGATGATGGCGCTGGTGTATTTGGGGTCGACGAGGGAATTGCCTGCGCTCCAAGTTCTTTTGCCGACGGCGTCTGTGCGGGACCTGTAGTCGTGTACTGGGTGGTATTTGTTGATTCGTTCCCTGCAAGATCAATGGCGCGCACCGCGTAATAGAAGATGATGCTGGAAACGGCAATGGTCGGGTCTTCTTTTGAGGTTGCGGCAAGATTATCAAAGATAACGTTACCCAACTCCCCCTTGGTGCTCGAACGATAGATCTTTACATGGTGGAAGTCGTAGGTTGGATTGGACCACTTCACGAGAAACCCGTTCCCCGTTTTTGTAACGGTGACGTTATATGGCGGATCGGGCGGCTGGGTATCGGCGGGAGCAATCAAAGCAAAGCGCGTAAGATGCCCTACGGAACAGGTAACAATTTTCCGCGTGGTATCCACCACTGCATTTGGGACATCTCTCCACGTTGCCGCAGATTCATCCCAGTAAGAAATCTTGAGCGCTGCAGGATCGATGCCGACCGAGGCAACATCTGCGTCGGTATAGGGAATAGACACTACTACATCCGAGTTAAAATCTGTGATATTTTTTGCATCTGCGCCGCGAATATCGATATTGTAGCCAAATCCCACCACATGCTCCAGCGATTGCGATACTGAACGGGTATCGGGAGTGACGGTAATAGTAACCTGCCCTGCCGAAGCCGGCATGGCGCCGGGCGGAATGGAGATAGTAGCGCCGTCTTTTACCCCCACGATATTCGCCTCCACCGCTTCACTCACCGCCGAGGCCGCGTTAGGCAGTAGTTTCCCCGTGGTCAGCATTTTAAGATTCTGCTCAATGCGATCTTGTGTGCCAACCACTACAGGGATTTCGGACGACCGGAAAAAGGCACGATCCATTTCATCGGATGAGCCGACGTACCAGGTGTCATCCTTGGTGATCTGCAGGGTGTAAGAACCATCATCTCCGCTTTCGGTATGCGCATAGCCTCCTTTGCGAGACCATGCGTATACAAACGCCCTACCCGTAGCTCCTTCGATCTTTCCGGTAATAACGGCATTTGGTGAGCGGAACTGCAGGTCTACATTCTTTGTTTCGCTTGCGCCAACGGTTACTTCAACCGATGGAGGGTTTGCGTATCCAAGACTGGGAGGCGCAAATACCCGAATAGCATAGACACCGGCAACAATGGGAATGCTGTAGCGGCCTTGAGCATCGGCTTCTGCGCCAAACCCGCTTGGGTACGACGCACCCGCAACTTGTGAGGCGCCTCCAAAAGGCGTATCGGCGCTTACAAATGCATAAGGAAAGGGTGAGCCGTCCGGTTTGCGCACGGTTCCGGTTATGCGCGCGCCGGCCCTGCGCAACACAATATTTTTTACAACACTTTGGCCCGCCTCCACACTGGTGCGTAGCGACAGAGGGTCGGGAAGCGCGTAGGACCCGTCTTCTATCCATACGCTAAGATGCCAGGTTCCCGGAGAGACAGAAATGCGATATGTACCCGCGGCAGGATCGTACATGCCATCTTGCCAAATACCGGTATCGCTGGAGGCGTTAATGCGCAGTTTGAGATTTTTAAGAACCATTCCGCCCTCATCCTGCACCTGGCCACTGATGACAAGCGTGGTTTTTGAAACTCGGAATGTTGCCGTATTTACAGAGCCGGAGCGGACCGTGATAGTTTGCGGAGAAGGCGGAGCATAATCCGAACCGGGTGCCGGATGCAGACGCACGGGATAGATTCCGGCCTGAACTTTAAATGAGAACTTTCCCTGTTCGACAGAGCCGCCGAAGTGCTGGGAAGATGTATAGTCTCCCGCGCTTACAAACCCATAGAAATTTGTAAGTATAGTGCCCTGCTCGTCAACAACGGTTCCCGAAACAGTGGTATCGGAAAACACAAGAGTGAAATCAGCCCGCGCAGAAACTCCCGCATTCACTGTTACAGAACGCGGCGGTTCGGGATTCGCATAATTTGACTCGGGATTGGGTTCTGCGCGCACCATCCAGGCTCCGGGTGTCACGAATATCGTGTAGCGCCCGTCACTGCGCGTGACAGCTTGAGCGAAGTTTTGGGAACTGGGCACAAACGCATGCACCGGTATATTGGCAAGCGGAGCTCCGGAGGCATCTTTAACCACGCCCTCTATGCGGTCTGTTTTTGGAGTAATAGTGATAGTGCCGAAATCTTTTGTATCATTTTCCCCGAGTGAAAATGGCATAGGGTCGCCAAGCGGACCCTGATCTTTCTGGAAAATGCGCAGATAATAAGAACCTGCGGGGAGCGAGAAGGCAAACGTGCCATCGGATGCCACGGGTCCGCCTTGTCCGAAACCCGTACCGCTTTCGGCGCCGGCAAACGAGTTTACAGGCACCGAGCCATCGGAGTTTTGCACTTTTCCTTTCGCGCGGCTGGAAGCAAAAAATACGGTGAAGTTAACTTCGCGAAACTCGGGAGTGTCGTTAAGCGCAAAACTCGCCAACGGCGGCTGCTGGTTATAACTCCATGTGGCGGGTTCCATTCTTGGCCGTATGCCCACTTGCCATGTTCCTCCCGGAACAGAAAGAACATATTCTCCGCTTGCATTGGTGGTGCCCATCACGCCGAGACCCGTCTCTTGCTGCCACGCACCAACTTCTGCATCGGTAACAGGCGCTCCTCCCGAAAACGTTATTTTTCCTTTGATGGTTTTTACGGCGCTGGGAAGCGGTGAGGATGATGGGGACGGAGAAGGGGAAGGAGGAGGAGTGTTCGTACCGGAACAATTTGGAATACCAAACTCTTGCCAATACTGATCATTCCCTGCGTTTGGCATCCACCGCGTTCCCCACTGGGCAGAAGATATCAGCAGGCACTGGGCGTGAACGGTCGAGATAAAATTGGCATACGTACTATCTGTGCGATTGAGAATGTATGAATTCACGCTACCGTCCATAAAGCGCCATGTGTGTGCTGCCCAAGAACTCGTACCGCCTCCACCGCCAGGGCATGCCGTGTAATCCCCGGAAGCTAGCGCCGTAAACGTACAAGAGTAATCAGCCATAAGCGAAACCCCGGCAGAATTCTTTACCCCAGCTTTCACGACGCTCACATATATGGTGCCTACAGTTAACGGAGAAACGGGAATAAGACTCACGTATGTTGAAGTGGGAGTGATCTGTGAGGCGACATGGATCTTGTTCTGGTCGTTTGCCATGTACAGATAAACGTTGGAATCAGTAAATGACGTCGGGTCCATAGCCATGTTGAACCCGATGCCGATAGTGGATTTTGAGGTAGCCGTATTCACGCTCAATCCCCAGCCCTGTACTATTGGAGCGCCGGCGCCTGAAGAAGGGAATACTCCGTTGAGATACGTATATGCCGAACATCCGTATCCCGAGAGACAAGCTTGAATGCGATAATCATAGGTCGCTCCTACTGCTACGGTCATATCGGAATAGGTTGTCACGTTTACGCCGACCTGCGAGAGAAATGAACCGGGCCAAGTACCGGTGGAGAGTTTCCGCTCAATATTATATTTATCCTCTCCGGAAACATCTCCCCATTGGAGATACACGGTGTTGGCGGTTGGCGCCGGATTTGCCGACAAGCTTGCAGGAGCGGGAGGAATACTGCCACCTCCACCGCCTCCGCCCCCTATCACATTCACTGTGTAGGCGGTGGGCGGAACTGAACATCCATATAAGTTACATGCGACAATATAGTACTCGTAACTTACCCCGCTTGAAACGCCGGAGTCATTATAAGAAAGCGCAGTATATCCGAGACCGTTGACTGGAGAGGTTGGCCAAGTGCCCGTTCCTGGAGGAGTTCTGCGAAAAAGCTTGTATTCGTTTGTCCCGAAAACACTGTTCCAGGAGATGTTGACAGGAATTCCGGAAGATGCGGGAACCGTGAGAGTCGGGGATGCCGGAACTGTAGTACCCCCACCCCCACCACCGCCACCGCTACCGGTTACATACACCGTCAGCGTCGACGACCAGCCTGATTCGAGGTTGGTAGTGTCTTTGGCTTTGACTTTCACGTAGTATGTTCCGGCGGCCGTCCAGGAATGAGAGAGGTATGCAGATGTCCCGCTCCCTCCCGGCGTAATGAAACTGGTTTCGCCGTAAGACGTGCCATCTCCCCAATCGAACACTGCTTTGACCTGGTCATTGTTCGGATCGGGATACAGGTATGTTGAGTAGCTGTACGAACTGCCCGTGGAAATATTCGTAGAGCCGGCCGGTAATGTGGGGACGGGAGGCGTTCCACCGCCACCGCCGCCAGAAGGAGCAAGAATTCCAATAAGATAATTATATCCCGAGCAGCCGTATCCCGAGAGACAAGCTTGAACGCGATAGTCATAGGTCATTCCTCCTGTTACGGTCGCGTCGGTATAGGTCGCCACGTTTGCGCCGACCTGCACCAGCACCGTTCCTGACCAAACGCTATCGGTAGTAAGTTTCCGCTCAATATTATATTTATCTTCGCCCGAAACATCGTTCCACTGAAGATAGATCGTATTTGGTGTCGGCGTTGGGTAGGAGATTGCCGACAAACCCGAAGGAGTAGGAGGCGTGTTACCGCCGCTTCCGCCGGTAGTGGTGAAACTGGGCATGCCAGCAGTATAGGTTGTCCCGTGGAGATAATAAGCCGGGGAAGGGCTTTCGTATCCAACGGAGTAATAATAGGTCTTGCCGGACGTGAGGCCCGTAACATTCCAGGCGTGTGTGGTGGATTGCCCAGAAGTATTGCAACCGGGACCCCACAATGTCGTCGAGTTGCCATCGGACATCCAAAGACAGCTATCCGTAGCTACATCAGTGGTCCAGTTTATAGTGGCCGATGTATTAGTAACATTCGTCGTCCAGGGGGCATTTACGGTCGCCGCACGCGAAACAAGATACGCGCCAACGCCAAAAATGCCAACCAAAAGAAAGACGGCTAGACGAAAGTATTTTCTTGCCATAAATGATTTTTTATATGATATTATTCAAGTATATCAAAAAAAATCCCATCCTTATAGGGAAAACTTGCGCATCCATTATATTGACAGTTTTCTTATTTTAATATATAGTGATATTTCAGATATAAATCCGCGAGTTCATTAACAAACCCCTTTTAAAGGGAATGGGAGAGGAGAACAGGGAACATGTCTCGAGCCAGCAGATTTGTTTTTGCATTAACTTTTGCGGTTCTCGCTGTAATCCGTCCTGTATCGGCGGAGGAGCTTTATGTGGCAAATTTTGGCAACGGAACAGTAAGTCACGTAGTCACCAACGGAAGCAAGGTAACCAATATCGCCGTCGGCGGAGGTCCGCGCGACGTTGTCTCTACTGCCGATGGCGCGTACATCTACATAGCTCAGCAAACGATAGGCGGCATAGCGGTAATCCGCACGTCCGATAACGCCGTTCTTTCTGGAATTGCCACACCTTCTTCGCCAACCAAGATAGCCATTGGAAACAGCGACACACGGTTGTATGTGGCCAATAACACATTGGCCGCGCCGCACGTGACCATCGTGAACATCTCGCCAAATCCCAATGGCACCCGAGCAAATGTCGTTATCGGCTCGATTGACCTATCTTCGCAAGGAGCAAGTTTTGCGACTACGGTTGCGACCTTCGGCTCGTTTCTTGCTATCGGAACAGAAAGTGGGCACGTGTTTCTGTATGATACAAGCACGAGTCCGGTGACACTGCTTGCCAACCGAACGATCGGTGTCATAGTCAAACATATCTCCTTTGCGCCGGGCGGCACGAAGTTGTATGTCATCCTTGGATCTTACATTGACGCAATCGATGGGGATGGAAACCCTACGCTCTTCGGCAATGTACACGTTCTGGAGGTATCGTCCCTTGTCGTTAAGACGGTGTTGGGAGCAGGGCTTAACGAGTTGCAATATGGAGGAATTATAGACGGCCTCTACCTCTACATCACAAGCATCGATGGGAATCTGTTTTCCGTTGATGCGGCAACCGACACATTGCTTAATACGCTTTTCGTCGGCTCCCAGCTTGCCGGTTTTGCCACCACCGACAGAAAACTGTATGCGGCAAACCCCGCAGAGAATCTGGTACAGACGGTCGTACTTGGCAGAACTCCTGTAAACGACCGTGTGGACGGGTCTACTGTCTTACCCCTCGGCTCGTCGCCGCTTAGCGTCGCCGTTCTACCTCCCGCTCCAAAGGGAAAGGGTAAGCCCTAGAGAAATAGTGCTTCAAAATTAATTCGCCTTCCTGCGTCCTACGCGGGAAGGCTTTTTCATTTTATAAAAGACCCCGCTATAGCGGGGTCTTTTTTTCTTTGCTTTTGTGAATGCTTATTTGTAACATTGGACAACATAAAAGTTGGTACTGACGGTAGTAAACGTACGATCAGATCTCGCCAGAGTCGAAGCCGGACTAATCAGTGAGGCGCCGGATGCTCCGGTACAATCGGTTGATGTGACGCCGATTACGCCAGTAGCCCCGGCATAGGTTTGCGCAGCGCACATACTGTTCGGGGACTCCACGCTTCCCGTACCATCAAAACAGATGGTTGCCATCTGGTTCACTATACCGAAAGCCGGAAGCACAACCTCAATAGACCTGCGGATGCTGGTATCGGTGGTGCGGCCAATCGCGGTTATCTTTTTTGGTCTTGAGGGGTTGTCCGCCGTAACGCAGTATTGGACGTTGCTCGATAAAGGAGTACTGGGGCACCATCCCGCTCCGCATTTGCATGATGCGGCATCCTGGCCTACGACAAGCCCAAGGTTGATGCGCGAGAGCGCATACTCAATACCCGCATCTGCCGCTGAAAAAGCGCGAGTGGAATCCGTTGAGGAGCCCGCAAACCGCAACTGCCCGCTGCCGATAGAGGAGACGAATACCACCAATAACACGATGAACGCGGTCATCATAAGCGCCAGCAACAATGCCACCCCACGCTGTTTTTTTGGTTTTGCCCCTTCCATAGAGTTAAGTATAGCACACGCCGATTATCTGCGTGTGGAAAAAACTAAAACCCCGCCTTGCGTGATAGAGTATCGGCCACGGAATCGGCATGTTTCCGCTCCGGCAAAAAACGAGAAAGTAGTGCGTGCACGGTCACGGGATTTGTAGAACCAAGCGGTATGCGGATGTAGGGCATGAGCGTTTTATTTGAGCGCAGTGAGAGTTCCGAGCGGCGCGCATGCGGTTCGTAAAAAATCCAGAATGACCGCAAGCTTTCGTAGACATAAAGCCGGCCCGCTATCTCGATGCCCTTGCCGCTTATAGCAAACGTAAGCACGCGCGGCTCCTTGTTACCATAAAGATACACTACCGCAGCGGCAATCCCGAAAAACGCCGCAGCGGTATAATTCTCAAGCAGAACTGTTATGAAAATAAGTAGGCCCGCAATGCCAAAAAGTGCTACGTGCCAGCCGCGAGATTTTTTGTACGTATCAAATTCCGGCGCTTCCCAACTCAAGAATTGTGGCAAGGGAGCGTTCCCGGCCTTGGGTTTATTTTCTTGCGCCATTACTTGTGGGACTGCTTTTTTAAGATCAACAACATGGGCTGTAGACATCGTGTAATAAGTATATCAGAAATCGCTCGGAAGCAGAATTGACGGCAAGAGGGTGGTTAGCGCCTCTTTGCTCCGAGATTTTTTGCATACAACTCCAATGTATGCCGGGCGTTCGGTTCAATCGGAAGATCGCGCAGAACCTCTTGAGGCTTCATCCATACGAAATCCTCTGCTTCATCGTTCAGTTGCACGCGCTTGCTTTGAACCCTTGCCACTTTGTCCACAAAAATATGCTGAGTGCCAGAAAGATAGTAACCAGAGCTTTTTACTTGATCAAACGTGCAGATGTGTTCGCCTACATACGCGTCAAGACCCGTTTCTTCTTTAATTTCGCGCGAAAGTGCGTCCTCAAGCCGTTCGTTTCTCTTAACCTTGCCTCCTACAATAGAGTACCGACCTCCCCATTTATGAGTTTTAACAAGCAGAACTTCCCGTTCGGCCTTCGGCCCTGCGGGTACGTATTCGATAATACCGCCTACTGCCACGACGGACCCCGGCACCATAAGACTTCCCCATAATGCATGAATGGCTTTTTCATTCTGCCGAATCCTCGGCGCAGGAAGCATGTCTCGGCGCTGAATAAACTCGATGAGTTTTTCCGGTTCCCAAACGGCATTTTTATGCACGTACGCCGGATGGTCGAAAAGTTTTTCCATAAAAAAACACCTGGTATTGGAAACTTGAGCGACGCCCAGTTCATACGAGACGCTTTTTCCAATATATCCATCTGGGTTTACAAAATAGCTGAATCCGTTCTCCCCAAGCCGTTTCAGGTTGTGAAGGTAGAGAAGCTCCACTATTCTGGGATCTATCTCCCTCTCACCGTCAAGCATCGCAAAACCATCCTTCACGGAAACAATATCGGATATTCTCGGTGCCAATACTTCAATTCCGGCATCAGTAAAGATCCGATATATCCGCCGCATCTCGTCAAAATGCTTCCGAAAACTCCCATGAAGCACGCAACGAAAATTTGATCTTGTTTTCCAATTACCGGCCATGGTTTTCGTGCATAAATATTATATCTCACCCCAGCGGGAACGAATGTAGGCATGGGCCTCGCTGAAGTTGAGAGACGAGGTGGTGTTTCCCGTGCGGATGAAAAATTCTTCTCTATTATCTAGCGCAAGATACGCGGGTTTGGTAGAGGGCAAAACGCGCACGATGCAGATATCTTTTCCGTCCTTTTCATGAAAATGCAAATGCGCGAATCGGCGAAATTCAGACCCGATCATGCTTCGGAACACCTGGGTAAAATGGTTCTCGAATCCGTCGGAGTCTTTGCGCTGGATAGTTTCATAATCGTTCCCGAGCCCCAGAATTTCTCCACCGTCCTCAACGCCGATGACCAGGTGGCCTCCATCCGAATTCAAAAACGCGGCAATGGTCTTCATGACCGATTTTTCCAGTTCTCGGTTCACCCTCAAAAGCCTCCTATCCCACCGAAGCGACGCTTTAAATTCAATTCCCTCATGCTCTTTCGCGCGAAGGACTTCTTCAATGTCCAAGCTGTCCTTGCTTGATGGCGCGTCGCGTTTTACCTGCCGCGCAAAATCGGTGATAATGCCGGCATACTTTTTTGGTTGCGGAAGATCTTTCAATTCCGCCGTGGCAGTGGGACTTTCAAGCTGTAGCTTCACGGTTCCGTACTGAAAGAAACTTCCCATAAATCCAAGGCGAAAACGAATGGAAGAGACGCGGGAGAGCGGAACACGGGTTTGGCGGCGTAATAACGTCCCGTGCTCATGCAATATCTCGTGCGTGTCAATACGATATGATTCACTGTACCATCGCAAAAAAACATAGACCGTCACGAATACCTCAAACAGCGTTACTGCCGCCATAAACACCGCATCGTACTGGATGGGAAGTAATGTGCGGTATACATATTCATTATAAAGCTCTTTATAAAACGCGACGGGACGGGCAGCCAAAAAAAGCGCGAGCGCCCCAAGCTCCGTTGCAATGATGGTTTTTACAAACACCGCCGGGCTTCTGCGGATACTATGCGATTGCGCGCGATAGTGTGGCATAGAAATGCGGGATTGACGCAGGAGGTTTGGTTTGCTACGTTCAACTTAAGAAAATAAGGGTTGGAGAGGAGAAAACTTTGAAAATATTTGTGTGGTTTTTCGGCTGGTATGGTGCGGCTGCAATCCTGGGCACATACGGGCTTGCAAGCTTCTCGGTCATTACGTCCACAAGTTTTTGGTATCAATTCTTCAATTTTACCGGTGCGATTGGGATAGCGATAGTTTCTTTTACCAAGAAAGCTTATCAGCCCGCCGCACTCAATACCGCTTGGGCTGTCGTCGCAGCGATTGCACTCACAAAACTGCTCTTTTGGTCCTGATGTTGCATGCCTCTCCCTAAACCGGAGAGGATTTTTTCTTTCTCGCGCGCCATGCGGATACTTGACAAAAACTTATAATTTGTGTTAGCATCCATTCAAAAAGGAGACGGTCAATGGAATACGAAGTGAAAGAGATCGGTGGCAAGAAAGCAATTGTCTGGGATACGCTGAAACACCGGAGAACCCCGACGCCCAAAGAAGTTGCAGAAGCTTTTCGGAAAGAGTTTCCGAATACCCCCCTACAAAGCATGCGCCTTGGCGAAGGCGACGGATACGGATTCCTATATCTGAGATGCCTTAGTTCCACGTAACCGTCTTGTCGAGGCAAACCATTGGTTTGCCTTATTTTATTATTCTCGCGCTCCGTAACATTTTTAATACTTACTCCACCACTGCCTTAACTCTGCGAATACCCGCAGCAATAGCTTCTTCTTTTATAATTTTGAATTTGCCGATGACGCCCGTATGCTCTACGTGCGGACCGCCGCAAAATTCTCGGCTTATCACTTCCTCGGTTTTGGAGTCGTGCACCGTATACACCGAAACGGTCTGGCCGTATTTTTCTCCGAATGCACCGATGGCATTAAGCCCCCGCGCCTCCTCCAGAGGCATAATTTCTTTTTTCACTGCAAGATCTCGCAAAATCCATCCGTTAACCAATTCTTCAACTTTTTTAATTTGCTCCGGTGTCATCTTCTCCTGATGAGTAAAATCGAACCGCGTGCGTTCGGCGTTGATATGGCTGCCCCTCTGCCATACGTGCTCACCGAGCACCCTCCGCAGAGCCTTGTTCATTAAATGCGTTGCGGTATGTAAACGTACAACTTTTTCGGAGTGGTCTGCAAGCCCTCCCTTGAATATGCCTGCGGATGACGTGCGTGATAAATCTTGATGTTTTTTGAATTCGGCTTTAAATTCTTCTTTGTTTATTTTTTGCCCGTTTGCTTCCGCAAGTTCTCGCGTCAACTCCCACGGAAACCCGTAAGTCTGGTAAAGATCAAAGGCGGTTTTTCCATCAATAAATTTCTTTTTCAAGAATTCTTTAAGTCCTTTTTCCAGAGTATCGCCAAATTTTTTCTGTTCCGCGCTAATTATTTGAGTAATATGGGGGGCATTCATCCAAATCTCGGGATAAACATCCTTGTAAATTTTTGCGACAGCGACAATCACAGCGCCAACCCAAACATCCTGCAAATCAAGACTCGCTTGACGAGCATAGACTGCTGCCTGCCTTAGAATCCTTCTAACTACATAACCCCGGTCCTTATTCGAGGGCTCCACGCCGTCTGAAATCATAAAACAAGCTGTTTTTATATGATCGGCGATGATGCGCGCTTTTTTATCTTTTCCGTCTACTCGGAGGGCATCGAAAATCGGCGTGAATAGATCGGTCTCATACACCGATTTCTTGCCATTCAGCGCTGTAAGCGTCCGCTCAAGTCCCATGCCCGTATCCACATTCGGTTTCGAAAGCAATTCGAATTTCCCTTCTGCGGTTTTGTTGTACTGCATAAATACATCATTCCAAATCTCAACCCAACGCTTATCGCTATGCGTTTCCTGGAACGGTCTTTGTAGGACCGGGTCATTCGGATCACCAACCCAATAGAACATTTCGGTATCGGGACCGCATGGACCGGTGATGCCCGCAGGACCCCACCAATTATCTTCCTTGCCTAAAAACGCGATGCGCTCTTTTGAAACACCGCACGACATCCAAAGCTCGGCAGATTCATCGTCGCGCAACGCATCCGCGTCTCCCGAAAAACAACTGAAAGCCAGGCGCTTAGCAGGAAGCCTAAGCCATTTTGAATCGGTCAAAAATTCCCATGACCACCTGATGGCATCTTCTTTGAAGTAATCTCCGAGCGACCAGTTCCCCAGCATTTCAAAAAACGTCAGGTGCGTGTCATCACCAACCTCGTCAATATCTCCGGTTCGGATGCATTTTTGTACGCCCACCAATCTATTTCCTGCCGGATGTTTCTCGCCGAGCAAATACGGCACCAAGGGATGCATGCCCGCGGTGGTGAAAAGCACCGTCGGGTCGTTGGCAGGAACCAATGGCGCGGAAGGAATCTCCGCGTGTCCTTTTGACTTAAAAAAATCAATATATTTTTTGCGCAATTCATCGGAAGTCATATTCGAAATAGTAGCAAAAATAGGGTAAAAGAAAAAGAGGGCTTGGTGTTGCCCTCATCGTTGTGGTAGAGCGGATCTGGCGAACATGTCGTCCAAGAACTCACGATAGCGGTTTGTCCAGAAAAGATTGCTGATGTGGCCCTGAATGCCGTAAATCGCAAGTGCCCGGAATTCTGCATCTTCTGGAGAAATGCCCAATCGCACGAACGCATCCCGGTCGCGCACAATGGACTCGGGAAATACGTGCGTCAGGTTTCGGCTCTCCGCATAACTCCACTCCTCCTGCAACGCCGCCAGATGCGTCGCAAGAAGCAGGCGAAAGCAATCTTCGGTGGGCGGGACTGCGGAGGCGCATGACATATACGTGTCGTAGTTCTTTCCCGGTTCAAGAAGCATCGCAAGCGTCGCCTCGCGCACAAAAAGCAGTCGCGCGACGTCTCGTTTGGCGGTCGAGGTCGCATCCTGGTTCCGAACACGGATAAAAGTCCGGTCAATTTGGAAAATGATCTTTTTCTTCTCGGCATCAAAGTATGTCACAAAAACAAAGGGCGACTTATCCGCAAACGCTATCACAATCCGTGGATGTTGCTTTTTGTTGGTCAGGACATCGAATATCCACTCAACCGACTCAACGCCGCTATAGCGTTCAAGAAGCGGGCTTAGATCCTGTGCATCGTCGTATGCTTCTTTATTCTCTCCAGCCTCCTCTTTGGACTCCAGAGATACTTTTTGCTGTTGCATCGGCGCCCCGCTCTTCGGTCTCGAAAAAGGCGCCGCTACGCTCCCGAAAGCAAAAAACGAAAGAAGCGTCACGATAAAGAGAATTTTTAACACAAAGGTCCTGGACGCAAGGCTTATCATGACAACACCTCCAGTTTGTTAACGAACAGATTCCGCAAAAATCTCAAGACTCATTGCGGGAAAGTAAATCGTATCACATTCTCACAATTCACGCAATCCTCTTCAAAATATTCTTGAGAATGTTGGAGCGACTTTCTCTTATAATATATATCCGTTCGGCGTTGTCCCCAGTTATTCATAGAAGTACGCCGTCGTATATGTTATACTGTCTCTATGAGGATACTGGGTTTAAAAGAGTTAAAAACGGTGCTCAGTGTTACCGGGGAGTGCCGACGGTATGGCTTGCGCTTGCGCGAGTGTCCATCGTTCCTGTTTTTGCTGATGGGATTCATTACGATCTCCGCGATGATCGCGACCTATATTATCGCCGCAAGACTTACCGATCCTGAAATCGTGGCATTAATCGTCTCGATGATAACCGCCATCATCTTTTCCATCGGGAACATGATTGTGTCCAGTTTCGAGCGCATCGCCCAGGCAAGCCGCATGAAAACGGAGTTTATTTCCATCGCGTCTCATCAGCTTCGCACGCCGCTCTCTTCGCTGAAGTGGTCGCTCAATCTTCTCACCGGTCCGAACCTCGGAGCCGTCACCGAAAAGCAGCTAGACTATCTCACCATCATCAAAGAGTCCAATGAGCGCATGATCCGCCTGGTGAACGATCTTCTTGAGGTTTCCCGGATAGAACAGGGACGCATTATCTTAAACCCTCAAGAGTTCGCGCTAGAAGACCTCGTACAGACCGTTATCAACGAGCTTAGCGGATTTGCAAATTCCAATAACGTGAAAATCTTCTATCATAAGGAGACGGGACTTCCCAAGGTCTACGCCGATCCGCAAAAAATAGGTTTTGTATCCCAGAATCTTATTGACAATGCCATCAAGTACACCAAAGGGCGAGGAAATGTAGAAGTCCGCATCGAGCGCATGGGACGCGACAAATTGCGCGTCACGGTGCAGGACGAGGGTATTGGAATTCCCAAAAGCCAGCAGGCAAAGGTATTTCAAAAGTTCTTTAGAAGTGATAATGTATTGAAGTACCAGACGGAAGGATCCGGCCTCGGACTCTTTATTGCAAAAGCTATTGTTGAAGCCGTGAACGGCGAGGTTGGATTCTCAAGCACCGAGGGCAAGGGCAGCATGTTTTGGTTTTCCATTCCCGTGGTTAAAAGCCCCGCACGACAAGTGGGCATCGGGAAAGAGCAATCCGTAATAACATAAAAGCTTTTCAGCTTTTTGAGAAAATCTTAGAAAGCTGGAGCCCGCAAATATGGCTAAAATTCTTGTTGTTGAAGACGAACCATCTTTGCAAAAAGCCATGGTTGACGTGCTGAATATCAATGGCTTCCAGGCTATCGGCGCGAGCAATGGAGAGCAGGGACTTGCGCTTACCAAGAGCGAGAAGCCCGATTTGGTACTACTCGACATCATTCTTCCTAAAATGAACGGCTTTGACGTTTTGAAAGCCATTAAGGGCGAGGAGGAGACAAAGCATATTCCCGTCATCATTCTCACAAACCTAGAAGGCTCGACGGATATTGAGCAGGCCCTTTCTTTGGGAGCCATGACGTATCTGGTGAAAACCAATTACGAACTCGATGATATCGTAAAGCGCGCGAAGGACGCGCTGGCCAAAAGCGCCAAGGTATAAAAAAGAATGAAGCGCACCCTTGTTGTACCTCCGCAGAACACAGGAGAGCGGTTGGATATATATCTCAAGAAGAACTTGCCCGACGAGAGCCGGGCTTTTTTGCAACGACAAATCTTCGATGGAAAAATTCTCTTGAACGGAAGGCGAGCAAGGCCGCGCACAAAACTTGTCGCAGGAGATACCCTGACGGCTGAAATACAAAGGCCGCCATCGGAGCTTGCTCCAAGTTTGTCGCCTGTCATACCGGTGATTTTTGAAAATGCCGAACTCTTAGTTATTAATAAGCCGTCCGGCATTACCGTACATCCCGCACACTTTCCCGGGAACAACACTGTCGCAAACTGGCTTATTTCGCAGTATCCCGAAATTCGCTCTGTGGGAGATTCTCGCATTCGTCCGGGCATCGTGCATCGGCTCGACAAGGGAACCTCCGGCGTCATGGTGATAGCCAAAACTCAAAAAATGTTCGAATATCTGAAACGTCTTTTTAAAGAACGCGTTGTCAAAAAAGAGTACACGGCAATACTTGAAGGAAAAATCTCAAAAACGAAAGGTGTCGTGGAGGGGTATCTCGCGCCAAGCAAAAAAAACTATCGGAAAAAGAAATTCCAAGTCCTGCCGTCTTCCGGAAAGGCAAAAATGTCCCGAACAAAATTCGAGGCGATTCGATATGCTGACGGCCTGACGCTTGCAAAATTCTTTCCGGAAACGGGGCGCACTCACCAGATACGGGTGCACGCAAAATCTTTGGGAGCGCCGGTTCTTGGAGACGCTCTCTACGGAGCGGAGACAAAACTTCCGGAGGACTTCCGCGGACGCTTCTTTCTCCATGCGAGCAAAATATCTTTTCCATTCCCAGACGACTCGGAAAAATCATTCTCCGCTCCCTTGCCGGAAGATTTTAAAAAAGTTATCGAGTGGTTAGGGGCCACTTTGAAAGTCGGGCACCGGCGGAACGCCGTTCATGCGCTATCTTAAAAAATATCAGGAGAAAGCGCTTCAGCATTTGCTGTAGAAACGCCGTCCGTCCTGAGACAGATTTTTTATTCTGTTGACTTTTAGACCGAAAGGGATTATACTGGGTTTAAGAGTATTATTAGGGTGTTTATATATGTTCACTTCGCTTCGTCGTAAAATTATGTTTGCTGGAGCAAGCGTTCTGGCTGTTGCGGGATTGGCGGGAATTGCGGGCGCAACGCACTCGTGGGGCAATTATCACTGGGCGCGCACCGCAAACCCCTTCACTTTAAAAGTCGGGGATAATGTTTCTTCCGCTTGGGACTCCTACTTGGATGGAGTTATTGCGGACTGGAGTGCTTCTGCGGCGCTGGATCTCACAGAAGTACTTGGTGGGACAAACAACACTAAGGGGAAATATACGCCTAAAAATTGCGTACCTACGAGCGGACGACTTGAGGTTTGTAGCGCTAAATACGGAAGGACCGGCTGGCTTGGCGTAGCCCAAATTTGGGCGAGCGGTGACCATATAGTGCAGGGCACAACCAAAGTAAACGATACGTACTTCAACACCACCATGTACAACACTCCGGCATGGCGCAGACTCGTTATGTGCCAGGAACTAGCCCATGACTTCGGCCTTGATCATCAGGACGAAACATTTGACAATGCCAACGTAGGTAGTTGCATGGATTATACTAATGATCCGGATGGTGGCGCGGGCGGAGCGGTTAGCGACGATCCTTCGAACGAGTACCCGAATGCGCATGACTACGAGCAGATAGAAACTATGTATACCCATCCCGATGACACTACCACGGTAGGACAAACAACTTCTTCTGGTCCCGGAAAAGGTTCGGCATTTAACGGAGCGGACGGTCAGGAGGTCGCCGAATGGGGCAAGGCCATTCGCACCTCTTCCGACGGACGCAGTTCCCTCTTTGAACGCGATCTCGGCGGCGGCAATAAAGTATTCACTTTCGTCTTCTGGGCAAGATAAGCAGTGATGCTTTCAGAATTTGAGAATAAAAAAATCGGCCTCGCGCATTCGCGGGGCCGGTTTTGTTTGCGTTTGTTTTTGGCCTTCTGTGCCTATTGCACTTTCGTTCTATTGGCAAGCCACTCGGCTATTGATGCGCCGTCTTTTTTGAGCCAGGCGGCATTTGCCCGGATGCGCTCGAGCGTTCGCGCTATGGCGCGACGAGCGCTCGGCGCTTCATGTGTTTGGAAGAACATCTCTACATCTTGCGCTTTCTCTTCGGAAGTGAATGGATTGCCTACCGAAGACACAAAGCGGGAGATGAGCTTCAATCCCCCCTCGCTATACCGACGGTTGAACTCTTCCCAGTTCTCCTTGAAAAACTCCCAGGCAAGGTTCCGGCCAGCAGGATTTTCGGAAACGCTCGCGATAGCCCAAATCGTGTCCTGCGAGCGCACGTCGCCCGAGAGACTGAACTCGAGAGCCCGCTTTAACAGCAAGGGGTCTTGGAAGTTTCCGAGCGCTCGCAGGTAACGGTTTTTCTCTTCCTGAAGCTCGGACGCGCGATGTTGTTTGAGCATTGTCTCAAATACGGAAGGTGCTTTCTGCCCGGCACAGGACGCCGTAATGGCATAAACCGAAACGCGCAGATTCGGATCAAGCGGTTTTTTTCCTGCAAGATGTGCCAGCCAACGTTCCCCGGCTTCCTTGCCGACGTACGGGTCTTTATAGTCGCCCATGGCGCCAAGAACCAGCGCCCGAAGCAAGCTGTCCAGATGGGATTCGTTCTCGCGCGCATCCCATCCGACCGATCTCCATACGCCGGCAAAAATGTCTCTGGCGTACGCGCAGAATTCTTCGTAGCAAGATTTATATGCGAGAAGATTCTTCAACGCGCCAAGGATTCCCAAGATCTGTATCCACACCGTGTAGTTCGTTTCGTTCCTATAAGCCTGGAGCATCTCGAGAGTCTGCGTAGTTGGCAATTGGCCCGCTCGGGTAAGCGCGGCAAGGTCGCTTGCAATACCGAAGCGGTCAATGGGACCAATCTCTTTTTGTGCAACCGGCTTCTCAAGCGCTTTCCAGAGCTCCGGCGTGTAGTTGACACGGAGAAATCCAATGCGGTGCGCGTTAAGATTCACCCAGCCGTGCGCGCGAGAGAGCTCCACCTGCGCCTCTCGTTGCCGCATGAATAACGATTCCTGTCCTTTGCCGCTAGCTCCCGTAATCCCCAAGGGAATAGGTATGTGCCACACTTGAGCTTCTTCTTCCGGCGTGAGCGTCAACAGGGGGCTCGAGAGGAATCTTGTCTGGCGGATGCCAAACAAGTCGCCTCCAAGGTTCATGAGCGTAAGCACCGGGTATCCCGGTTGTTTCGTCCAGCTCTCCATGATATTCCGCACGGGCTTGCCGGAAACATCCTCAAGCGCCTGCCACAAATCTCCCGTTGCGGCGTTTGAGTATTGATGGCGCTTGAGATACGCTCGCAGGCCATCCCGAAACGTATCAGGACCCAAGTACACCTCTATCATGCGGATGACGGACGCACCCTTTTCGTAGCTAATGGCATCGAAAATTTCTGAGATTTCGCTGGGATGATGCACCTCAACCTCTATGGGGTGGGTGCTTCGCAGTGCGTCATCCCGCAGGGCGGGCGCGTAAGCGTCGGCCATGAATTGCGTCCAGATGTCCCACTCCGGAAAAAGATGGTTCACTCCCATGTATTCTATCCAGCTTGCAAATCCCTCGTTGAGCCACAGATCAGTCCACCACTGCATGGTGACCAGATTCCCGAACCATTGATGCGCAAGCTCGTGCGCCACCACGATTGCGACGCGTTGGCGCGCGGCCGCGGAAGAATTTTCCGGGTCAATGAGCAAAGCCGTCTCGCGATAGGTTATCGCGCCCCAGTTTTCCATGGCACCGGCGGCAAAGTCGGGAATGGCAATGAGATCGCACTTAGGCAAGGGATAGGGAATGGCGAAATACTCATTGTAGAGTTCGAGGGTTTTCGCCGCAACATCAAGCGCAAAACGTCCCTGTTCGCTCTTGCCCGGCATCGTGAACACGCGCACCAGCACTCCGTCTTTTGTTTTCGATTCGATCGAATCGAATTTTCCAACAACGAAAGCGAGAAGGTATGTGGACATGATAGGCGTTGTTGTAAAGTGAAACTCCCGCATTCCATTCGGGTAGCTTTTCGACTCGGCAACCGGCATGTTTGAGATGGCATCAAGATCGTTCGGAACAACAAGCGTAACGTCGAACGTTGCCTTGCACGCGGGCTCGTCCCAGCACGGAAAACACCTTCGTGCATCGGTCGCTTCAAACTGCGTGGTGGCCAGATGCCGTTCCGCTCCGTCCTTGGCTACATACTTGCTCCGATAAAATCCGCACATCTGGTCATTGAGCTTTCCCGAAAAAGCGATGCGAAGTTCCGTGGTTCCTTGCGGCAACGTGGTCTTAAAATCAAGCGAAAGCGTCTCTGCCTTTTTGTCGAGTATCGGCGTTGCGGAAAGCTCCTGTTGCGATGGAAAAACCCGTGCATTGGCAGAGCGGATTTCGAGATCCGACGCATAAAGGGTTATAAGCGCGGTCGGCTCCTTAATCTCAACGGAGACAACGACCTCGCCCTTGAATGTGAAGTTATTGAGGTCGGGCGTAAGCATTAAAGCATAATGCTTCGGAACAACGTTTGTGGATAGACGATGTGATTCCATAGTTCTTCCTAAAAATTTCTAATTCCAACATCAATAAGCATACCACGCGGTATCAGAGAACGTCATAGCGTCAAATCTAAAACGTGCCCGAGAGGCACGTTTTCAAATCTGGACTTCCCTTCAATTCCATTTTCATTTTTAAACCTGGGCGGCCAGAGGGAATCGAACCCTCGATAACAGGACCACAACCTGCTGTGTTACCTCTACACCATGGCCGCCATATAAATACGGAAAAATTTTAGCACAAAGTCGCGTTAATTTCAAGTCCCGCCAGAAGTAGTCCCACTTGGCAAAACGCGACTTCTGGTAGGACAAGAAAAAGTGCGCGGTTGTGCTATACGCGGACTAAACTCTCATCAAAGAAAAGTTGTGTGGGAGGATTTCGTCTTTATTTCTTAACCTCCGAGAAATTTTCTGCAACCTGATCCCAGTTGACGACGTTCCACCAGGCCTCCACGTAATCGGGCCGGCGGTTTTGATAGTGGATGTAATAGGCGTGTTCCCAAACATCAAGTCCCAAAACCGGAATTCCTGTGGCAGTCATCAGGGGATTGTCCTGGTTCGGGGATGCGGAGATAGAAAGCGCTCCATCGCGGAAATTCAACCACGCCCAGCCGGAGCCGAACACGCCCAGCGCAGCCTGGGAAAACTTTTCCTTGAATTCGGCAAAGGAACCGAAGGCGGACTGGATTGCCTGCAAAACATCGCCCTTCGGCTCGCCTCCGCCATTCTTTTTCATTACCTTCCAGAAAATGGAGTGATTGAAATGGCCTCCACCATGATTACGGACAGCGCCGCGAATCTCTGCAGGGACCGCATCAAGATTCGCAAGCAGATCGCCCAGGGGCTTTGCTTGCAATTCTGGGTATTTCGCCAGCGCGTCGTTCAATTTGGCGACGTACGTGGCGTGATGCTTTCCGTGATGGATTTCCATTGTTCGCGCGTCTATGTATGGCTCGAGCGCATCGAACGCGTATGGCAACGGTGATAATTGGTGCATACTGTATGCTTCTTTACAATGATAAATGATTATAAATCGTATTTTAGCACGCTTTTTTTATTTTTCAAATTCTGTCGGCAAGAAGATGTGGGAGCCGCTACCCTGGGCATCTCATATAGCAAATACCCCGCCTAGGCGGGGTATTTTGAATACAAGTTATACAAACTTAATAGCGATTCGGACGAGATGCTTGTCGCTTTTTGTTGCAGTCCCTGCAGAAGAGCGGGCGGTCGCTTTTTGGTTCAAACGGCAACTCCTTAATCTCTGCTCCGCACTCGGAACAGGTCCAATTGCCCTGGAACATCTGACGAGGAGCAAATCCGCTGTTTCCATTATCGTAAGCCATGGAGAAAAAATTTATCTTGGTGAATAAAATGACCTTTGTGGTACTGACGATCCTATGGCTTTGATGATAAACCGATTGCGCGGTTTCTCGTAAAATCCACATGATGCGCGTAACAAAAACATGGTAGCATCTGCACATTATTTGTCAAATGATTGCGCCCTTCCACCCGGCACGAAGGTTTCCCGTCTCCGGCTCTCGATTGAACCCCAAACCATTAAAGAAATAGCTGTGCGGTTCTTTCTACTTCTTGTTCGTTTACGTCAAATTCGGTCATCGATTTCCGGCAATGATCCTTAATCCTATCAACCAGCGGGTCGCTTGATACCGAAAGCGTGGCCCAGATTCTTCCAAAACTTTCCAGCGCCTTATGCTTGCGGCGATTTTCGTACTTTGGGTCTTTAAGGTATTCGAGGTTTATAACTCCATCCAGCCGATCACAAAGCTCAAGATTTCCGATTTTCGGCCAATTCTGATGTAAAAGTTGAATGTAGTTTCTATATCTTGCAATATATGTGGCATTGGACTCTGCCGGAATTTCGCTATGCGCCAGAGCAATTTCGGCCTCCGAGGGCTCTTCCTCCGTGAGCATCTCAATGGTCTTTGCAAGGCTCGGCACATTAAATTTCTCGTCAGCGTCTTTGTATGCATCTTTTTTGTCGGCCAAGGCTTCTTCTTTTATATCATGGAGCATGGCAAGAAATCTTCCGAATGAATCTTCTGGAAAATATTGTTTCATCATTAGGGCCACGCGCGCCATGTGCGTAAAATTCGTAAGCACCTGTTCCGTTTCATTAATAACGATTGTGCTTCTTCGTCTCGTATCTCCCACGCAGTCAAGTGAAAATTGAAAAACCTCGCGAGGCAGCCGGAGCAGCTCGGCAAGTTTTTCGATATTTTTTTCCTGGCCAAGAAGCGTTACAAGTTCCAGCTCCCGACCATGATTTTCAGAACCGGTTTCTATCCCTGCAGATTTTTCTCTTTCCGCGTCATCCATACTTATTTTGATCTGCTTCAATGAAGCTACCGGATAAGCCTCGGCTTCTAAAATTTTGATGGTGGTCCGCCCTGTTGGATTCGGCATCTCCGCTCTCAACCTTGTCAGTCACAAGGTTTCGGCTCCGAGCCCTGCCCTCACGGCGGCATCCGCTGATACCGCAACGTTCCGGGCTTCGAATCCTCCCGCACACAAAGCAGTTTGTGTGCTAGTTCGGCCACTCGTTTCACTCGTGTCCGCCCTGTTGGATTCGCCATTTCACCTCTCGACGCATCCAGTCGATGCGCCTCGGGTTCCAGGCCGTGCTCTCGCCGTCTGGCGTACTCGCCAGACATGGCTCTGAGCTTCGAATCCTCCCGCACACAAAGCAGTTTGTGTGCTAGTTCGGCCACTCGTTTCACTCGTGTCCGCCCTGTTGGATTCGAACCAACGACCATCTCCTTAAGAGATATTTGGCGTTGAAAACAAAACACGAAAGTGCCCTTTATTAGCATCATTATGCTAATAATTGACTATAGCTCGAATGAGGGATTGATAGTTCCGGTGGGCCTGTTCCCTACTACTCTTCAGGTATTCAAAGTTGCTGCAGAAACTCTGCACACACCTTATTAAAAATCTATCTTTATGATATCACCCATCATAACGCATTTTCAAGACGCGCCAATCGTTCCACGTCTGCTCCGACAATTTCCGTTGGCAAGCATCGCGTGTAGATCGCGCTGGACACTATGCTCCTGTGCCCGAGCAGCGCCTGCAACTTAAACGAGTTCTGGCCGCTATTGTGAAGAAAGTTCACCGCAAAGGTATGCCG
>JAUSGO010000017.1 GCA_030649025.1 bacterium
CCGCGGATTCTTTTACGAACCTAACAAATATATATCCTTTCCGCGGGGTATCTTTCAGCACCGTTAGCCCGCTCGCTTTTGATCCTGTCGGACACGCGTTGTTCATGGGCTGCGGGTCGCCATGCCTATTCGCCAAATTCGACCCCTCCCTCTCCAAGAACACCGACAACCTCCTGTTCTTCGACGAGAAGGACTATGCTTCGGTTCAGTCCGTCGGCGACAACCAGTTCGCCTCCGTGACTTCACTCAGCACAAGTGCAACAAGTTATCCGTCCTTCCTCTTTAAGATCAAGACCTCCGACCCCGTACCCGGAAACAGAATCACTATCACCTGGACGGGTCAGACCACCACCACCGTTCAACCCGTGTATCTGCAGGTATATGACCATAACGTCATCGAAGGAACCGCAACAAGCACCACCGCCTGGAAGACGATTGCATTCCGTTCTGCCACCAGCATCAACGCCAACTTCACCTTAACCGGCACCATCACCGAGAACTTCCCGGTCAACAACGCAGGGACTACTACCAGGTACTTCACCCGACACCAGAATGGTGTCGACCCGATAGCGACAACTACGTTGACGCTGAGGGTAATACAGGAGCATCAGACCATAGGGAACGAGATACCCGGACCCATCACCCTGCGTACGGACGGATTTACCACAAGCTATGACCAACCCAGACTTGTCCAGACCGCAGTGCTTTGGGAAAATGACGATGGGAATACGCCGGACACAAACTCCGTCACCACCGGACCCGCGTCGAGCCCGTCGTCCACCCTACTGGGTGTCCGCCGAGGCGAGCGCCTGAACCTGCGCATCCAGGTTGCAAACACCGGGACCACGGCAATGCTTAACAAAGTGCTTAAGCTTCAGTACTCTGTCACATCCGTAGGAGCCGTAAACCTTGATTGCAGCATCATCCCTTCAGCATCCACCACCCTCTGGATGGATATAGGAGATGGCGCGTATCCCAACATCCCCAACGTACCTACCTCCACCTCCCCAACAAGCATCAACTACTCTCTTGCAAACTCGGGTGACTTGGCAGACTCCGTATCCCTCTCCCGGCTCCCTGCCCCATTCAAGAGAGACCTTGTCACCGATGCCGTATTCACCAATGGCTTCTTCAACGACAACTCCCCAAGGACTGCTACGGGTGTTTCACTGCTTGCCGACTCGTATACCGAGCTTGTCTTCCCCGTCCACTTCGGAGACACGATGGCTTCCAGCACCATCTGTTTCAGATTAGTGAGCGAGACGGATCAAGGCATCTCCTACAACGCCACTCTTGCCACAACCGTCCATACCCTAGCACCGCTCGATATCTACCAAGTGTATGCCAAAGCAGAAATTCTACCCTATACCCTAAACGCTATACGCTTCTCCAAGGGGGTGCAGAAGACAACCGATGACCTGGCCATAAATAAAGTCAGCAAGTTATCCTTCTGGGGAGGAACCAGTGACGGAAAGGGCCTCGCATATGACTCCTTCAACCGAATGGTGTACCTTCTTGGCTACAATGGGGAGTTTGCACGGTATGACCCCGCCACGGATACCGCAACAGATCTTTCCGGAAGGATCTCCTCGTTCTGGGGTACGACTGATGGCTTATATCTTGCCTATGACTTTTTGAGCCGCACGGTGTATCTCACGGGGCTTCTCGGGAAATTCGCCAGATACGATCCTGCAACTAATACCGCCATAGACCTCACTTCGAAGATTTCCTCGTTCTGGGGTACGGAGACCATCCGAGCGTTCTATGAACCGTTCAATCATACCGTGTATCTTCTTGGTTCAGACACCGGGAAATTCGCCAGATACGATCCTGCTTCGGACGCCGTGACTAATCTCACCTCGAGGTTCTCTTTCTGGGGCTCCCAAAGCATGGGCATCATGACCTATGACTCTTTTCAACACGTCATTTATATTGGCGGAGGAACGAACAATTCCGCACGCCGATTCGCGAAGTATGACCCTGCCACGGATGTCGCAACGGATATCTCTTCGAGCCTCTCTGGATTCTGGGGGAATCACCCGGTCTATGCTCTAACCTACGATACACTTAATCATCTTGTGTTTGTCGGCGGCGGATCGTATACCACCATTGCGGAAAGATTCGCACAGTATGACCCCGCTACGAACACTGCGATAGACCACTCTTCAAAGATTTCCGCTTTCTGGGGAAATGATCCCGTCTACGATATTGGCTATGATTCTTTCAACCACGTGGTGTATCTCGTTGCGCAGAATGGCGAATTTGCCAAGTTTGACCCCGCGTCCAGAGTTGCCACGGGCCTGACGTCGAAAATTTCTTCATTCTGGAGCTCCGATGATATTAACAAACTTATCTACGACCCTTTCAACCACGCCATGTATCTTTTTGGTTCATTCGGGAACATCCGCTTCGCTCGCTTTGATCCGGACCTCGCAAAGAACCACGACAACCTGCTGTTCTTTGACGAAAAGGATTATGCAGGAACCGCAACTAGCGACAACATCTTCTCATCGGTAACTGCAGGTCCCGGGACGGCGAGCATGCCCGCCTACGCAACAACGCTTTTCAAAATAAAAAACCCCGCGGGAGCTGTTGCCGAAAAGTTCACCGTGCAATGGGAAGGACAATCTTCCACATCCGCAACTTCGGTTGTTCTGCAGATATACGACTATAATGTTACGGCAACCTCAACCACCGGCTGGAAAACAATTGCTACTGCGACTGCGGCATCATTTAGCGTGGATACCGATGTACGTCTTACCGTAGCCATAGACAACACTTATCCGATTGCGGAAGCCGCTTCCACCTCGCGCTACTTCACCCGCCACCAAAACGGCGTAGATCCCACCGCAACTTCTACTATCGTACTGCGCGTTCTCCAGCAATCCATGGTCACTTCTTCTTCGCCTATCACTCTGCGGACGGATACCGTGTGCGTTACCTTTGGAAGTTTCGGAGAGTGTCTGCCGCCGGAAGGAGCGGTAAATACCACGCTTACGCAGAATCGCTTCCGCTTCTTCGAGAATACGGACACTGCCACCACCACCAACCCGTGGCCCGTCGGTGGCACGCTTGTTGAAAATGAATGGATTGGCTCAACCGGCACCCCGCCCATTACCGGAACATCCGTAAGGATTCGCGTGAACATTGACGTTTCGGGAACGAATCTTGATGCGTCGGCAACATCCTTCAGATTGCAGGTAGCAAGGGTTGGTAAGGAAGGCTTCTCGGGAGGAGACACTGCTTCAAGCTGTTCTGCAATTCCTGCGGGGAACTGGGCTAACATTGGAGATTCCGCTTCTACCACTGCGGCATGGCGCGGGCACGACAATGGCGGTATTGCGGACAACTACACGCTATCGGTTACCGATCTTCAGCTTTCCGACTCGGATGTGACGGGTACTTACGAGGAGACTTTGGACACTTCCTCTTCAACCCCCGCAAACCCCAAGGCGGTTTCTTCAGGTCAGCAGGTGGAGTATGACTTTGTGGTGGAAAACAACCGTGCAAGAGGCGGGGGAGAATATTGTTTCCGTGTCGTCCAGTCCGTGAGCGGCACCGCATATCCGCTCAATGGCGGCTATACGGTCTATCCCCGCATTCACGTCAATGAAGAGCTTACGTTCTCGATTGACGACTCGACGGTGACCTTTGGAACGCTGGATGCCACCAACAACTTTACGGCTGTGACGAGCACTACCGCAACCATATCCACCAACGCCGGATCGGGCTACGTCGTTCGCGCATGGGCGACCAGCCGCATGACGCATGTGAACCTTTCCGCTTACACTATTGCGGACTGGCCGGCGTCGAACGCGGCGCCCACCGCCTGGGCCGGAAATTGCATATCAAACGGTCTGTGCGGATTTGGTTATTCCACGGATGATGCCGCCCTTGCCACCCCTGGCCTTCCCGACAGGTTCACCAACCCGAAAGCATACGCGGGCTTCACACATGGCGACCAAAATTCCAATGGCGATCCAGTCGGGGATGAGACCGCAACGAGTACGATACTTACAACGATAAAACACCAGATTGATTACCGCATATCCGTGCCGCAGACACAGGCCGCAGGGGTCTATAAGACCACGGTTATTTACATCGCAACACCGACGTTCTAATTCGATTTCCTCACATGGGCATTGTCAGGGGCACTGCAGTGCCCATGTGTGGGAGCCGAAGGTTAGGAATACTGAACTAAGCCTGTTTCTGGGTATTCAGGGGCACTGGTGCCCAGAAACAGGCTTAGTGAAGAGGGAGAGACAGCGACATTCTTTTATATTATAGAAGACGCAAAATCCCCGCACGGGGAGAGAGACGTTTTGGTCAATACTTCAGGTATAGGGCACTGACTGAAGTATCGAATAGCACCGTTCTCTCCCCATGCGGGGATTTTGTCGTATACATGAGCGTATTGCTCAAAACTGCTTTTTAGTATACCATACGATTTGTAAAAATTAAAAGTTTGTGGTGGAAATCTCCCTATGATTACTCTATCTTCTTTCGCTTTTCCTCTTATTTCAAGCATTCTGGCTCTCGGCTACGGGACCTATCTCATCGGATACGTTTTGAAGCAGCCTGCCGGAGATGCCAAAATGCGGGAAATAGCCCGGGCCATCCAGGAAGGTGCCCGCGCCTACCTTAACCGGCAGTATCGCACGGTTGCCGTGGTCGCCATACCGTTATTCGGTATCCTTGGAATTTTCTTGGGATTGAATACCGCGCTCGGTTTTGCCGTAGGAGCATTGGCATCGGCGGCCGCTGGATACATAGGCATGCATATTTCTGTGCGGGCGAACGTTCGTGTTGCCGAGGCCGCAAAGACGGGGATGCAAAAGGCCTTTATGCTGGGATATAAAGGCGGCGCCGTCACTGGATTTTTTGTCGTTGGCCTGGCGCTTCTTTCGGTCACCGTTTTTTACTGGTTTACCCGGGATCTTGCGGCACTCATCGGGCTTGGTTTTGGAGGAAGCTTGATATCGGTATTTGCCCGTCTTGGCGGGGGCATCTTTACCAAGGGGGCGGATGTGGGAGCGGACCTTGTGGGAAAAGTTGAAGCTGGAATACCGGAAGACGACCCTCGAAATCCTGCGGTCATTGCGGATAATGTGGGAGATAACGTCGGAGATTGCGCCGGTATGGCCGCTGATCTTTTTGAAACATACGGCGTAACCACCATCGCGGCAATGATACTGGGCGGACTTCTTTTTACCGGAACTCCGGCCGCCATCATGTTCCCATTATATATAGGAGGATATGCCATTATCGCTTCCATAATCGGTTCAATGTTCGTGAGACTTAAGGGGACGGGCATTATGAAAGCGCTTTACATCGGCCTCGGCGTCGCATCGGTGCTGGCGCTTGCGTCCTTTTGGATGCTTGCAAAAAATGCTTTGTGGGCCGGTGCTAGTGCTCAAGCAATATTCACGGCCCTTGCTACGGGCATTGTTGTGACAGCGGGCATGATGGTCATTACGGAGTATTATACCTCAAAGGATTTTCGTCCCGTTCGCGCCATCGCGGAGTCAAGCCGGACGGGGCACGGCACGAACATCATCACGGGCCTGGCCATGTCCATGGAAGCAACGGCCTTGCCGGTCCTGCTCATCGTGGGTGGTGTTCTTGTTTCGTACTGGGCGGTGGGACTTTACGGAGTTGCGCTCGCCGCGATGTCCATGCTATCGCTGACGGGAATTATTGTGGCGATAGATGCTTTTGGTCCTATTACGGACAACGCGGGCGGCATTGCCGAAATGGCGGAACTTCCCAAAGAAGTCCGTGATATTACGGATCCTCTGGATGCGGTGGGAAATACTACCAAGGCAGTAACAAAAGCTTATGCGATAGCTTCGGCGGGCCTTGCGGCACTCGTGCTTTTCTCGGCCTATACCCAGGAGCTTGAGGGTCTTGGCCAAAGCGTAGTTTTTGAACTTTCGGATGTAAGGGTTCTTGCGGGGCTGCTTGTGGGCGCGATGCTTCCGTATCTGTTCGCTTCAATCGCCATGCGTGCCGTGGGAAAAGCCGGAGGCGCCATAGTTGAGGAAGTTCGCAGGCAATTTCGTGAGATCAAAGGCATCATGTCCGGCGAAGGGAAGCCCGATTATGCCGCTGCGGTTGATATTGTGACAAAATCTGCCATACGCGAGATGATAATTCCTTCACTGCTCCCGGTCGTAGCGCCCTTGGTTGTAGGGTTCGGATTCGGACCAAAGGCTCTTGGCGGGCTTTTGGTCGGCTCCCTCGTTTCAGGGCTTTTTGTGGCGCTATCCATGACTTCGGGGGGAGCGGCATGGGATAACGCGAAAAAATATATTGAAGGAGGAGCGCATGGCGGCAAAGGTTCGGACGCGCATAAGGCCGCGGTGACGGGAGATACGGTGGGAGATCCCTATAAAGATACTGCGGGGCCCGCCATCAACCCCATGATAAAAATAGTGAATATTGTTGCGTTGCTTATTGCTAAGTTTCTTGTTTAAAGAGAATCACGAATGATGCGAATATTACGCGAATAACGCGAATTCACGAATATATGGAGATAAATGAGAAATTCTTGTATGGGGAGCTTTCATATACAGTGAATGGGTTACTTTTCACGACTCACAATACTTTAGGTAGATTTGCCAGGGAGAAGCAATATGGTGATTTCTTCGAAAATCTATTAAAGAGTTCCGGGCTATCCTACCAGCGCGAATATGTTATCGAGCATCCTGATCTGCCGGCTCGGTCTAATATTGCCGACTTCGTCATAGATAAAAAGATTCTTATAGAGCTAAAATCTAGATTGCGACTACTTCGCGGTGATTATGATCAGGTTTTACGATATCTCAAATGTAGTGGCATTAAACTTGGTGTGTTGGTGAATTTCCGTTCTCCGGCACTTACCCCACATCGGATTATAAATTCTGGTAGCAAGGAATGATTTATTCGCGAATCTGTAAATTCGTGTTATATCTGTAAATTCGTGATATGAAAGCGGTTATACTTGCAGGAGGCTTCGGTACAAGGCTCCGCGGCCTGTATGAGGAGCCCAAGTGCCTTATTGATATCGGCGGAGGCACAACGGTGCTTGAGCATCAGGTGTCATTATTGCGTCTTGCGGGCATCCATGATATCCGCGTCACACTGCATTACAAAGCAGATGAAGTGAAGGCGTACGCAAGAAAATTTGGAAGCGGCGTTATGTGCATATATGAAAAAGAGCCCTTGGGTACGGGAGGAGCGATCAAGTTTGCCGCGCAGGGTTTGCGGGAGCCGATTGTAGTATGCAATGGCGACATTATTACGCAAATTGACTTTTCGGCACTTATCGCAAAAGCGCTGCAGGCGCGCCAGCACACGCTCTCGCTTGTTGCGGCTCCGGCAAAAGATTTCGGAGGAGTGGAGCTTTTTGGAGATCGCATCGCCGGCTTTTATGAAAAACGCGGAGGCGAGGAACTTGCTTATGTGAATGAGGGATTTTATGTGCTCTTCCCGGGAATTTTCGAGCATTTTCCGGAGAAATTCTCTATCGAGAAAGATTGTTTCCCGCGTCTTGCGCGCCGGGGCATGCTAAGAGCTTACGTGCACCGTGATCGTTGGCTTGACGTAGGGACTCCCGAAAGATTTCATCAGAGAACCAAAATTCTTTGAAGTATGGCAAGCGTAACAAAGGCATGTTGCGCGCCAAGAAAAAAAACACAACTTTCGCGCACTAATCATCCATTTTAATTTATGATATCAGAAGGACGTGAATCTCGTGCCGAGTTTGCCGAGCCGCTACAACAGTATGCGGATACCGGCATCGCGCAGGCGCTGGATATGATCGAAAAGCAATTTGAGCGATTCCCGGAAGAGAAAGATAATCTGCCGTTCCATAATACCGCCCATACCCGGAGCGTGGTAACAAGAGTCGAAACCATTCTGCGGAGCATGAGAAAAATAGAGCCGTTCGCGGTTCGCGAGCGCGACATCACGCTCGGACGCTTTGCAGGAGGCCGCCACGATACTAGACAGAAATGGGCCGAAGAGTCGACGGTCGAGGGAGATTTCACAAAGCGCATGCGCAAGCGTTCTAGGATCGAGAACGAGCAGGCAAGCGCAGACGACGCGGTATCTTATATGGAGGAAGTGAACCAAAAAAAAACGGGGTACGAAGTTTTTTCGCAAGAAGACATGAGTATTGTCCGGGAAGCCATTATGGGCACCGTTCCGGATTTTGATCCTAAAAAGGGCGTGTTCCAGCCGAATTTGAATGAAACTTCATCGATCGTGACACGGGCACTGGCTCTTGCCGATCTGGGGACGGCGGGCATGGACGGGCCGGAGGCATTTTCGGCGGAAGGCGACGCCCTGTTCCGGGAAGAGAATCTTGATATTCTTGATGCGGCGCATGATCCGGGAGCATTAACCGATGCCCAGAAGGAATACTTCCGCAAACGGATGATAGGCTGGTCCAAGTTCCAGCCGGCGTTCGCGTCCGGAAGAAAGGCATTGTTTGAAAAAGAGGTCTCCGGCCTTTCGGCAGGGTGCAAAGAAGCGCTCACCTCCCTATTCAATAGATTCGACGAATCTATTGAAGCTACGAAAAAACGCGGTGAAGTTCGTTCGACCATGTTATTTGAAGAATTACTGAAAGACATGGGATATGGGCGATAATCTTGGTGGATAGTTTAAATTTTAATATATCGGAGCAGGCGCCTGTAACTTAGTGGGTAAAATATCCGGTGGACGTTTCACGGGTAGTTCAATGAAAATTTGATTTATTGGGGCGGGCCTGTAGCTTAGTGGGCGAATCCTCTGGGAGAGGATTCGCGGGCAGTTCAACTATTCATATTTCAAAATGGGCCGGTAGCTCAATTGGGCTGATGCTCTGGTAGAGCATCAGCGGATAGTTCAATTTAATAGATTAGGGCGGGCCTGTAGCTTAGTGGTAGAGCACCCGCCTTGCACGCGGGACATGGGAGTTCGATTCTCCCCAGGTCCACTGGCTCGCCCTAATCTATTTAGTATCGACTACTCAGGATAGAGCACCCGCCTTGCACGCGGGAGGTTGTGGGTTCAAGCCCCATCCGGTCCACTTGCCCATTTTGAAATATTAAAACATCGACTGCCCCGGAAGAGCACCCGTTTGTCCCGGTTTCCACTCTTTGAATCAGAAGAAACCGGAATCCCGATTTATCTGGAAACGCGGGGGCGAAAAGCAAACAATTTTGCTTTTCGCGGGCAACTACAGTGTTTCCAATTAGTAGGAGTTGCCCAGGAATGGGAGTTTTCCCTGTTTGTCCAAGAGCGTAGCGATTGGAAACAAACAGCAATCCCGCACAGAACGGGCGTTCTGATGCGGGACGATTCTCCCCAGGTCCACCATATGCGGGGTTTACAATGTAAATCCGCTATTCTATACTCTTTAATGTCGTTTAATCATTAGTCGTGTCTATAATTCTATGGAGTTCACAAACAGTCTTGATGTCGTGACGACATCGTTCCAAAGCGTATGGGTTGACTTTTTCTCCGCCGTACCGCGTATTCTGGGAGCTATTATCGTATTCATCATTGGATGGGCCATCGCCATTGCGGTAGGCAAGATCATCTATGGTATTTGCAAAAGCCTTAAGCTCGATGAGGGGCTTGGCAGGCTTGGGATTCAAGAAGGGCTCTCACGCGCGGGATTGCAACTCGATTCTTCGGCATTCCTTGGCGGACTTTTCCGCTGGGTCTTTGTGGTGATATTTCTTCTTACCTCCGCTAACATTTTGCAGCTGGAAGGAGTGACCGCATTTTTGCAGCAGATACTGCTTTATGTTCCCAATCTCATCGTAGCGGCGATTATTCTCATCGCCGTGCTTTTGCTTGCCGGATTTTTTGAGAAGCTGGTGCATGCCGCAGTGGAGACTGCAAATCTTAAAGGAGGCGCAACGCTCGGGGGGCTCACAAAATGGGCGGTGCTGATTTTCGGAGTTTTGGCCGCCGTTCAACAGCTCGGAGTCGCGACGGACATTATTAATATCGTGGTTACGGGATTCGTGGCGATGGTAGCGCTTGCCGGTGGCATTGCTTTCGGCATTGCCGGCAAAGATGTAGCGGGAGAAGTTCTCCAGAAACTGAAGAAGCATATTGGGTAGGGAAAATGCATACGGGATATTAAGGGAGGATCGGAGTTTGCCCACGCGGTGCGCTCGGGACTGCGCCCGCTTCCATAGAAATATTAAAGGAGGAGAGCGGGCTTGACCCCCACGACTAATTCTCGGCTCATGCCACAAAGTGGCATGGTAATGACCGAGTATTTCCTAAATATATATCCCGCGCATAATTATTTCTACTAACAGCGTTTTTTACCCCCATCTGCCGAGAATTAGTGTGGGGGTTGACACCCCAATTCGATTCTATATAATGGAGAGTGCGAATGCGAACTATGTTAAAACCCAAACACGAATTAAACAAAGGAAGCGGCAGCTGACACACGCCTTTTTTGGCGTCATTAAGCAAAAAAGCCGCTCCCGGAGCGGTTTTTGGTTGCTCGAGATGAGCCTGATTTATCTAAAAATGTGTTGAGAACAGACGTGGGCGAGTCCGCAGAGCTACTCCACGTCTGACTTCAACGAAAAAGTAACTTGAAAATCGAGCTTAATTTTACGGTAATTGCTAACGACTAGCGACCGGCTGACAACTCTAAAGTTGGAGCCGAGGTTGAAGGCTGTTTAAGTAACTTTAGGCCATTCTCATACCCTTCTTGAAGGTCTATTCGTCTTCGGGTATGAGGATACAAATGTAAGTCACCAAATAAAATGTAGAATGCCTAAGTACACAAATTCATGGAACATGAATGTTCAGCGCTTCGCGCTGGAATTCTTTCATGGTTCCGCGGTTATAAGGGCGCATGGTGGATGCCTTGGGAGCATATGGCGATGAAGGACGTGGCGTAGCTGCGATAAGCCTCGGGGAGTCGCGTAGCAGACTTTGATCCGGGGATTTCCGACTGGGGAAACCCATACCGATTCATCTCGGTATACGCTGCCGATTAATTTCGGCAGTGAGCGCACCCGCTGAAGTAAAACATTTCAGTAAGCGGAGGAAAAGAAAAAGTTTGAGTACTTTTGAATTTTGTGGTGACTGAATTTTGGGCAAAGAAGAGAGCAAGAGGAGCGCTGTGGGACATTGTCTCTACGGCGCAAATGCCGCATGCCGCAGGCCTACGAGCATCCGGTAACCCTCGCGCCACTTGGGGGTTCGAATCCCCACTTCTTTCCCAGACCCAGCCGGACTTCCGTCCGGCTGGGCCCCAAAATTCAGTCACTATAAAAAACAGAAGTACTTATCATTCCCCCAGTAGCGGCGAGCGAACAGGGAATAGTCCAAACCTTTCTTTAAATAAGTTTACTTGTTTAAAGGGGGGGGTTGTAGGGCAAGAGTATCTATTTAATTAGAGGAAGGTTACAAATTGGCGTGTTAGCAGAACGCTCCTGGAAAGGACGGCCAAAGAGGGTAATAGCCCCGTACGCGAAAATTCAGCCAACCTTTTTATTCTTGTTCCTGAGTAGGGCGGGGAACGACAGCCCCGTCTGAATCCGGCCTGACTACGGGCCAAGACTAAATACATATGCTCACCGATAGTGAACAAGTACCGTGAGGGAAAGGTTAAAAGCAGCCCGGTGAGGGCGGTGAAATAGTACCTGAAACCATGCGTCTACAAGGAGTCGGAGACCTAGCGCGCCGTAAGGCGTGCAGGTCCACGGCGTGCCTTTTGCAAAATGAGCCAACGAGTTTATCTACGCTGCTTATCTAACCCACTAAAGTGGGGGAGATGCAGGGAAACCAAGTCTTAATAGGGCGTTACTCACTCTCAAAGAGTTGAGCGTCCCGCTTCGGCGGGGTGATTAACTTTTTGAAGTGAGTTCGTAGCGTGGATAAGACCCGAAGCCGGAGCGAGCTACCCATGGGCAGGATGAAGGCCGTCGAAAGACGGCTGGAGGTCCGAACTGGTGGGTCGTGTAATGCCCTCGGATGACCTGTGGGTAGAAGTGAAAAGCTAATCGAGCCCGGTAATAGCTGGTTCTCTCCGAAATAGTTTTAGGACTAGCCTCGTAGTAAGACGCGCGGAGGTAGAGCACTGGATGGACTTCTTGGAGTTTTTACTTCGGAAGTCCAATCAAACTCCGAATGCCGCGCGTTAATTCTACGGGAGTCAGAACGTGGGGGCTAAGCTCCATGTTCGCGAGGGGATAAGCCCAGACCGCAATCTAAGGTCCCTAAATGTTCCCGTCTTTGACGGGACCTGGAGTTCGTCTTCGGACGGACGAAGGGGTGTTAAGTGCAATCAAAGGAGGTGGAAATTCTTCAACAACTAGGAGGTTGGCTTAGAGGCAGCCATCCTTTAAAGAGTGCGTAACAGCTCACTAGTCAAGAGTTTCTGCGCCGACGATGTACCGGGGCTAAACACACTACCGAAGCTGCGGGTGCGG